>SKVE01000051.1 GCA_007129635.1 Planctomycetaceae bacterium | reverse complement strand
CCGACGATGCTGATCGTGAATGGGCTGACCTTCAGCGTGTCCCGGATCTCGCGGACCACCTTCTCACCACTCTGGTAATTGAGAAGCTTGGCACCCGCGTCGGCTATGTGAACGCCGGCAAGCAAAGCTGCGAGACCCGTCTCCCAAATCCAGCCCTCCTCCCAGGAGACGGTCCCCTGCGCCAAATGCCAGAGCAGGAAGATGATCGTGAGGAAGATCCAGAGCGCGACCTTGACCTGCCAGCGCCAACCGTGGAGGTTCGTCTTCCGGTTATGCCCGGGATCTGGCATGGACAAGCGCTCAGCCTGTCGCAGGCCGATTGGCCTGGTGTGTTTGAATTCGTTTAAGCGGAACTGGGTCGGATACAGCTTGCCATTCTTCCATGTGGCTTTCTCCCAGGGGGCCGGGTCGTTTTCGTAGGAGGCGCCCGGCGTCAGGCTGGGACGTGGCCTGATGCTAGGGGAACGCTCGAATCTGCAGCGGTTCTCCAGCCCGGCTTGCGTTCGAGGAGTTCGTCACGAACGACAGCTATATCTCTCGGGGCATCCGTCCCGATCTTGACCTGGTTGCCTTTCACTTCAAGGATCGTGACGACGATGTCGTCGGAAATGCGAAGGGATTCGCCGACACGGCGGGTGAGGATCAACATGGTGCAGCTCCTTTGCGTTGTTGGAAACGGGCTGCCTACCGCAGCCGGAGAGAAACGTAGCAACCTTGTCTGGTATCGGTCAACCATCCATTCGTGGGTGCCGCGGGTGCGCGTAACCGTGGAGCATCGCTACGGCTTTCCTTGGATCACTCAACCTCAACCTCCGAGCAGACGATCGAAGCCGGCAGGCAGCTGGACCGAACGCAACCGCAACCTGTCTGAGCATGAGGAGAACGCCGAGGGGGAGGCCCGGGCAGACCTGGATACGATCGACCCTGACTCGTATATTAAGTCAACGCCATTCGCGTTGAGAGGCCGCCCAATGGAGAAGACATCGACGCCATCTTCGGATTCGCTCCAGGAGAAACTGGAACGGGCACGACTGGCGCTCAAGCGGGTATCGCCCGAGGCGCGGACGCGACTCCTGAACGAGTTTCTGACGAAACGCAAGACTCGTTCGACCTAAGCGCTCAGATCCCAGAAGACCTCTGGGCACACACCGAAGTACTGGATTGATCCGAAGCGGATCACTCGACCCCTGAGGCCACGCAGAAAACATCGGCGAAAACCAGCCTGCGTGCAACCCCAAGCCGCCCCCACCGAGTCCGGAGAGCAGGAGTCTGACCTATACTCAGGCCATGAGCGAGAAACCAGCCAAGTACAGGATCGGAAACGTGGTCAGGGTATTTCCACCAACCTGGAACTCTTCGATCAATCGGTGCGACCCGAAAACACCGTACAGGCCCGACAGCAGGACGCCGATAAATTCACCGTCCTCTATCGTCCCGTTCAAACCGACACGTTCCGAGTAGGCGTCGAGCGCGTCACCAACGCCGATGCGATGGCCCAGGGCATCATGCCGCTGCGCACGCGTGGTGCACTTTTGACCGCGGGACTCTCGCGCCTGTAACCCGATGCGTGAATGACGGACTGCTTCGGTGCGTCGGTGAACGAAAAACCCCCACTTGCCGGCACACGTCTGGGCTACGATTGCCCAGGGTCAATGACAGCAAGCAGGGGGCTAAAAGAAACCGGAACCACACCTTTTAAGTATCGAAAGGCCCACCTTTTGCCCGGGTCAGAAGCCCGGGATGGAGAGCCTTTCGCGGGCTCACGAATGAGCCGTCCCGAAAGCATAGACGATGCTAGGGGCGGTTTCAATTTAGTGATCCTCGACGAGGGAGCCAGCGATTCGGTTGGGGCACGCGAGATTCGCCAGTGCTTCGATCCCTTGACCCGCAACCTCTCGATTCTGGCAACGATCCGTATAGATCGGCGATCAACGCGCATAGGATGTCCCGCCGCAACAGGCTTGCCGGCCGGCGGGATTCGATCCGCAAGCTCGGGGGATAGTCATTTGGGGTGCCTCTTCGACCCAATTGAGCCGATTTCGGTCACCGGTTCCGCCTAGGCAACTTCTTGCTGCGTGATGCGATCAGTCCAATCGCGCCCCCTTGCGCTTGATACGCCATTCATGGCCACATGCTGTGCACTTCCGCTCAGGGCCATCAGGATCGATGAAACAACCACCCAGAGCGATCTCGTCGCGCTCTGCCATTGCGCCTGCTTCCGGGTCCGGCATCCCGTAGAAAATCTCCACGCCAGTTTTTTGGCCGCAACGTGGGCATCGGTATTTTTGCCTGGTCATTGCAGCCAGCAACCCTCTGTCGTGTCATCACCCGCGCAGCCGTCGGTGGCCTGGGGTAAATTGTAATGCGGGCGGTGAATCATAGACTGAGCCAGGCCTTCGTTTTCGACGGGCACGAGTACCGGGATGCGGACGGGCGGGACTGCGACAGCGCAGGCGAGTTGGTCGGCACGGTGCTCCTCGATGTTGCCAAGGAGTACTGAATCGTCGAACCGGCGGACGACCCGGACGGCTGGCTGGTGCACGTAAACGAACCAGATGCGCGGGAGACCGCGATCCGTGGCCTGATCAGCGGGGCATATTGATCCGGGCTTGGTCCGCCGTATATGGAGGTCGCCGATGTGCGGACGCTTCGCTCTCCATACCCCACGTAGCCGGATCGCAACCCGCTATTTCGATCTCCAGCTGCCGGTTGGCGATGTCCATGCGGCCTACAACACCGCTCCCGGCGGGCAGATCACGACGGTGTACGCGACATCAGAGGCTCCAGTGACGTTCGGCTTCTCCCGATGGGGCTTCCGTCCTCCCTGGGCCAAGGAGGATGCGCCCAAGCCGATCAACATCCGCGCCGAGAAGGCCGCTATCAGCCCGTACTTCCGCTCCGCGTTCGCCCATCGGCGCTGCCTGGTTCCGGCCAATGGCTGGTACGAGTGGCGCCGCACCGAGTCCGGGAAGCAGCCGTACTACATCACCCTAAAGGATCCGGACCACGACGAGGTGGTCTTCTTCGCGGGCCTCTGGGAGCCGGCGGGAGAGGGGACCGATACCTGCTGCGCCATCCTGACCGAGCCGGTATCTCCGGCTTTCTCCTTCATCCACGACCGCCAACCGGTGGTGCTCGATTCCGAGTGTCGCTGGCAGTGGCTGGACCCGGAACTGTCGGACCGGGAGATGCTTCGCAAGGTCGCCCGGCGGCTGGACCCGGAGCGGCTCACTGGGTATCCGGTGTCGACCCGGGTCAATCGCCCGGCGAACGACGATCCGGGGCTGTTGGAACCGATCGACGATTCCGGGCCCGAGGCAACCCGATCTTGAACGCCGGCGAGTCT
>SKVE01000567.1 GCA_007129635.1 Planctomycetaceae bacterium | reverse complement strand
GGACTCTCCGGCCGAGAGAAGCGCCGCTGTTCACACGGCCCTTGCGATTCTGTTCCTGACTCGCAGCAGTCGGTCGATGATCCAGCGTGCAGTGCTGGAATCGGGCATCCTGATCGGCGGGCATGGTTTGCCCAAAAACCTGGCAAACGTCCGCATGGAAGACGGTCGCGTTGTGACGCCGCAGATGGTTCGTGATGTGGACGATCTGTTGGATATGCTTCGCGCAACCGACGATATGGAATTCGATGCGCGGGAGTTGCCCGGCGGGCTTTCGTTGGACGAGGATCTGACGAAACGAACCAGCCAACTGGAACGCCTGCGGGCGCTGGTCACCGACCCGGACTTTCACGCTCGTTATGCGGCCGTAAAAACATTGGCGCGTTCCGATGATCTGGATAATGTGCCCGCACTGATCCATGCCCTGACCGATGGCGACCGTCGCGTCGCTCACGAGGCCAATCAGGGCCTGCGGTTCATCAGCCGGAAACTCCTGGCCTATCCGCTGCCCTCCGAGCCGACCATCGAGCAGAAATGGGCCGTCCAGTCTCAATGGAAGAATTGGCTGCTGTCCATCCGGCCGGACGCGGAGTTCATGGACTAGTGCCGAAACGCAGAATTGACGGTACATGAGCAGGCTTTTTTCCCCAGGATTTCGAGGGCATTCGCTGCCTAGATTGCGCAGCTTTGCTATTTTCTATTGACCTGAAAAGCCTTCCTCCCGTTTGATAACCGTGAGTTCGAAATCCCGGTCTTCAACAGGAGGAAGGTCTATGCCTGGCAAGGCGGCGAAAATTCAGTTGACGGAGAAGCAACAGCAGATTCTCGAAGAAATCCATCGGTCGTCCACCTCGGAAAAACGCTTGGTGGAGCGAGCGGGCATGATTCTAATGGCTTTCGGGGGCATGCTCAATCAGACGATCGCGGCGAATCTCGGGCGGGAACGAAAACAGGTCGGTCTCTGGCGGCAGCGTTGGCGGGAGTCTTTCGACGCGCTGGTGGCCATCGAATGCCGCGAAACGCGCGCCGAACTTCGCCGCGCCATCGAAGATGTTCTCAGCGACGCCCCGCGGAGCGGTTGCTCCGGCACCTTCACCGCGGAACAAGTGACGCAGATCCTGGCCGTGGCCTGCGAGCCACCCGAACAATCTGGACGGCCGATCGACCGTTGGACCCATCGGGAACTGGCGGACGAAGTGGTTTGCCGCGGGATTGTGCCGTCCATCTCGGAAAGTCAAGTCGGTCGCTATTTGGCTCAAGCCGAACTGCAACCGCACCGGAGCAAGTATTGGCTGAACACCAAGGAGAAAGATCCCGCGGTTTTCCAACAGCAAGTGGAATGCGTTTGCCAGACGTACTTGGAGGCTCCGAGGCTGTATTTCCAGGAGAATACGCACACCGTCTGCGTAGACGAGATGCCTGGGATTCAGGCACTGGAGCGGATCGCCCAGACCATTCCGATGCAACCGGGGCAACCCACGCGGATCGAGTACGAATATCAGCGACACGGGACGCTGTGTCTGATCGGCAATTGGGACGTGGTGCTGGGGCAGATGATCGCGCCGACGATTCGCGAGACGCGCACTGAAGAGGACTTTGCTTGGCACGTGCAACACACGATCGAAACGGACGAGGAAGCCGGCTGGGTGTTTGTGGTGGATAACTTGAACATCCATTGCAGCGAAACGCTGGTGCGGTACGTGGCGCGTCTGGAAGGCATCGACGAGAGCACGTTGGGAAAGAAAGGGAAGTCCGGGATCTTGAAATCGACGGCCACGCGTCAAGCGTTTCTTTCCGACACCAGGCACCGCATCCGGTTCGTGTTCCTGCCGAAGCACACGTCCTGGCTGAATCAGATCGAGATCGTGTTTGGGATCGTCGGACGACGAGCCGTGCGGCGGGGAAACTTCCCGTCGGTGGAGGCCTTGAAACAGCGATTGCTCGACTTCATCGACTACTTCAACCGCACCTTTGCCCGGCCGTTTCGTTGGACGTACACGGGGCGTCCCATCACCGCCGAGACGGTCAAACGCCCCACAACATGGAAGGAAGACTGGGCAAGCTGCAAACCAAATAGTGAAACCTTGGCCTTGGTGGCCTGACAATTAGGATTCTCGGCACTAGGGAACTGCCCTCAGGAGGCGGAAGCCCAGGTCGTAGTAGCGGAACCCGGGCACGGCCCTGTCACGGTACGACGCCCGGCAAAAGGACGCGTCGCCGATCCAACTGCCGCCCCGGAACACCCGGCCCGAGCCCGTTCTCGGAGGCGACGTGCCATTGTACTCGCCGTACCAGTCCTCGCACCACTCCCAGACGTTCCCCAAAATCTCCCGGAACCCCCACGCGTTGCCATGCTCATCGACGGGCGCCGTCGTGCGACCCACCGCACCCGCCGCGTTGCATTTCGACGCGTCAAACTCGTCCTCCCACCAATAGTGCAGGTCCCCGCTGCCCGCCTTCGCCGCGTACTCCCACTCCCGTTCCGACGGCAAACGGCAGCTCTGCCCCTCCCAACGCGCCCAACGGCAGAACACCCACACATCATACCAGCTGACATAGATCACCGGCGTGTCCGGCGCACCGCTCACCTGCGCGTACCGCTCGCGCTCGTCCCGGTCCGACGACTCACGCAGACCGTGTTGCGGATCAAATAAACGGTACCACCGATTCAACACCGGATCCCGGCTCAATTCGAAGCGGGCCACCGTCTGCTCGCGCTGCGCCGCCACCTCGTCGTCCCGACCGCCAGAACCGGCAAGAGCCTGAGCAATCGCATCCTTCACGGCACCAGCTTCCGAAGAAACCAGCTGCGCGCGACCCCGAGCCTGCTCCTGCTGCCAAAGATGCTCGCCGTGACGACCTGCAGGATAGTTACTCCGAGGCCAAACCGCCTCCAGAATCTGTTCCACCGACACCGCTTCCAACGTCTCGCGCACCTCGCGGAAATCCGCTTCGTTCACCGGGACCGGCTTGTCCGCCGGCCGGCCCAGCAGAAAAGTCCCCGGGCCGCAGGCGATGAAACTGGCGGCGAACTCCTCCGCAGCCCGCTGCCGATCCGCTCCCTGATGGCCGCTGCGGATCTGCTCAAACTCGCCCAGGAAGTCCGCCAGCGTCGTGCGCGCCCGCGGGTAATGCTGCAGCGGTGCCCAGCTGCGGTAGATCATCTCGCTGGAACGACGTGCGATTTGCCCGTCGCCCGGCCGATACAGGACCGACATCGCACGCGGCCACGACTGGCTGTCCCGGCCGTCCTTCGGCATCTCCACCGCATAACGCCAGATCCAGTAGTACGCATCGCTCGACGGATCGTCCGCCAGGTAAAGCCACCGATCAAGCGTCTCCAGATCCTC
>SKVE01000760.1 GCA_007129635.1 Planctomycetaceae bacterium | reverse complement strand
TCCACCACGTAAGAACCATCGTCCAGCGGGCGATCGAAGACGAACCAGAACAGGAAGGCCGAATCGCTGATTTCTCGGAAATGGTCGGTCATCGCGGGCACATCCATGTCAAGGCCGCCGCAGAAAACGTCCAACGCATCCCGTCGCTCGTCGCAGTTTTCAACGAATCGTTCGAATAGCTCGATCACCATGCCGCGATCCAACTGCGTAATCGTGCGATCTCCGTGGTAGCAACACTTCTTGAACTTGCGACCGCTGCCACAAGGGCATGGGTCGTTGCGCTGAACTCGTTGGTGATTCATGCCTCTTCCTCCGTTTCAAAACGGTCCGTTTCTTTAATTCCTTCGCCGCCGATTCCTCGTAAGCTATGCACTGGAAACGGCACTAACCCTGGCTTCTGACGATCTCGCGGGAGGTCCAATCATCGCATCCTCTTCTATTGTCTCGTACCAGCAGGTCGCGATCCAGCCCATTCGATTCGCTATCGCCCCCGCTTTTCGCGGTTTTCTCACTCATTTTGCCGCAAATACCGAGGGGCTTTTTTGCGGCAGATGCGGGAAAAAGAAGGGAATGGTGTGATGCGAGCGCACACGGGAAGCTTGCCGTCTTCCCAATCGCCCGCGCGGCAGAATAATATGGATGCGGTGCCGGTCGCCCCGCGGATTTGGCGAGCCGGACGCTCGGTTTCCGGGAAGAATCGCAACCACCATTTTCAAATCGGAGTCGACATGGCAAGGACGGGCAAGACAGCCGGCGGTCACGGCAAGCTCCTCGACGCGCTGCGTCGAGTGGATCGGCCGGGCGAAGTCTGTACCTGGGGCGACCGGCCTTTGACGATGCCGGGATTGGAAGTCAGCGGTCTGGGCGCCGTGAGGCTGCCGCTGGGGACGGCGCAGGCCCGCAAACTGATGAAACTCTGCCGTCAAGCGCCCTATGGCAAAGGGACAGAAACGGTGGTCGATACCAACGTGCGGCGCGTTTGGGAACTCGACCCCGACCAGTTTCAGTTGACGAACCCGAAGTGGGATGATCTCGTCGCTTCTATCCTCCAGGACGTCCAACGGGCCTTGGGGCTGGAAGACCGCAAGCTGGCGGCCCACCTCTACAAGCTGCTTGTGTACGAAAAGGGCAGCTTCTTTCTGCCGCATCGCGATGGCGAGAAGCTCGATCGGATGGTCGCCACGCTGGTGATCGCCTTGCCGGCAAAATACGAAGGCGGGGAGCTGGTCGTATCGCACGACGGCCGGCAACACGAGATCATCTTCACGGGTGCGGCGTCGGGGCACGAGTTGAGCTATGCCGCGTTCTATGCCGATTGCCAGCACGAGGTCCGGCCGGTGCGCAGCGGGTTCCGGCTGGGCCTGACCTACAATGTCACGCTGGCCGAAAAACGTGGCAAACAGGGGCTTGCGGCTCCCTCGTACGGCGCGGCCGCAGCGGCGATCGGCGGACTGCTCGCCGGGTGGCAGGACGAGCCCGATGTGCAGAAGCTGGCCGTCACGCTCGATCATCGGTACACGCAGGACGGGCTGTCGATGGACAAGCTGAAAGGGATCGACCGGGCGCGGGCGGAGGTGTTGTTCGAGGCCGCCGAGCAAGCGGACTGCGTGGCGCATCTGGCGCTGGTCACGCTGTGGCAGAGCGGATCGGCCGAAGGCGGCTACGACGATTACTCGTATGGCCGCGGACGCCGCTATCGGTGGTCCGACGACGACGAGGACGACGACGAGGACGACGACGAGGAGACGGGCACCGACTACGAGATGGGCGAAGTCTACGACTGGAGCCTATCTGCGGATCACTGGTCGGACCGGCAGGGCCACAACGTGCGGCTGGGCGAGATCGGTCTGGACGAGAGCGAAATCGTGGCGGACGAGGGGTTGGACGAAGGGGACCCCCACCGCGAAGACTTCGAAGGCTACACGGGCAACGCCGGCATGACACTCGAACGCTGGTACCACCGAGCTGCCGTGGTGATTTGGCCGCGGTCGAAGCATTTCCACGTCCTGTGCAGTGCCGGCACGGACGCTTCCATCGGCGGCCTGGAACCGCTGGTCAATCGGCTGAAACGCGCGACCAAGGCCAAACGCGAGGAACTGCGTCGCGAATGCCTGGCGTTTGCGTCGGCCATCCTGGATTCGTGGCAGACCGGCCATCGCGGCTATCCGTGGGACAAGGCGGACCGCGTCGATCGCAACGTGTTTCCGGAGCTGCTCTGCCAGTTGGGCGACGTGGAACTCGTGCGGCGTTTTTTGGCACAGGTGATGCCCGCCGACGACACCGTTCAATTGGGCAAATCGTTCGCCAAATTCTGTCAGCAGCACGGCTGGACCAGCTTCGAGGCGGAACTGACGACGGTGATCGAGACCATGACGGCCGCGACCGTCACGCGCAACGCGGAACTGCTGCAGGTGTTATGCGTGGCGAGCGACAAGAACGCGGAGCGAATCGAGCTTTGCCGGCGGTTGTCCGAGCGTTCGGTCAAGGCGTTGGCGGCGTTTGAACAACAACCCCGCGAAAGTGATTGGCAGTGGCAGCGAATCGATCGGGCGGCCTTGCTGAGTTCGCTGGTCAAAGCCATGACGGCCATCGGCGCCGAGCAGTCGCTGTCGCAGTTGCTCGAATTCGCCCTGGCTTGCGACCAGTACGACTTGACCGACGCGCACCTGGCCGCGATCTTCGCTCTCGAATCCCGGCTGGTCAAACTGCCCGATGGCGACACGGCCGTTTCGCGTTGGCTGGCCGCGTGCCGTCGCGAATTGGAAAACCGCACGGCCGAGGCGCCGCAGGAGCCGACCGACCATCGGCGTGCCGACAAGCTGTCGTGCAAGTGCCAGGATTGTCGCGCGTTGAGTGCCTTCCTGGCCGATCCGAACCGGCGGGAGGCCCGTTTTCCCTTGGCCAAGGAACGCCGCCACCATTTGCACAGCATCATCAACTCCAACCATTGCGATTGCACCCACGTCACCGAGCGCCGCGGCAGGCCCTACACGTTGGTGTGTACCAAAACCACCGCGTCGCATGAAGCGATCTGCAAGATCTACGAGCGGGATCTGCAGAACCTGTCCCGGATCGTTGCGCTGGAGCAGAAGCGGGCCTAGTGCTTCGGACCCAAGAGGAATTGGTGTTGAGTGGCTGGGGCTGAATGCCAGCTTGCCGCCGTGACCGCCAGCTCGACACGGGCAGTGTCGAACTGCAGTTCGATACCGGCACGACGACCTGCAACATCCTGCCTTGCGAAGGGGCTTCGGCAGCCGATGACCGGGGCTGATGGGCGGTGTGCTGTTGATGGCACTTGAACGAGCCTACAATGTGAGCCTGTCGTGCAGAATGCCCGCCGGGTTTGGT
>SKVE01000924.1 GCA_007129635.1 Planctomycetaceae bacterium | reverse complement strand
TGCACCTGGAAATGGGACGTGTCTCGCTCGGAACTTTTCCGGACACCGAGGCCTACTGCAAAATCGAAGAAGATGTGCGGGGGCGCGATGTTTTCTTGATCCAACCGACATGCCCGCCGGTCAATGATACGTTGATGCAATTGCTGATCATGATCGATAGTTGCCAGCGCGCCAGCGCGGCTCGGATCACCGCCGTCATCCCTTATTTCGGGTACGCGCGACAAGACCGGAAAGACGAGGGGCGGGTCCCGATTACGGCGAAATTGGTCGCCAATATGATCACGCGTGCCGGCGCGGACCGAGTCTTGACGATGGATCTGCACGCGGCGCAGATCCAAGGTTTCTTCGATGTTCCCGTGGACCACCTGTATGCCGCTCCGGTGCTGAACGCGTACTTTCAAGAAATCGGCCTGAAATCGGAAGAGTTGGTCGTAGTCAGCCCGGACGAAGGTAGCATCAAACGAGCGATCGGCCACTCCAAACGGCTGGGGGGGACATTGGCGATCATCGATAAACGTCGCTGCAGCGCCGTCGAAACCCAGCAGGAAAATTTGATCGGCGGTCCTATAGAAGGCCGCGTCGCCGTGATATTCGACGATCTGATCAGCACCGGGGGCTCGATCTGCGGAGCTGCCAGATTGGTCCGCGAAGCCGGCGCGCGGCAGGTTTACGTCGCCGCCACCCATGGTGTTTTCTGCGGCAAGGCGATCGAGAACATCCAGCAGGCTCCGATCGATCAAGTCGTGGTGACCGACAGCATCCCCTTAACCAAAGACCAATTGATTCCCCAGGTCAAGGTGCTGAGCGTTGCGCCACTGCTGGCCGAAGCGCTGCGGCGAATTCACCACGATCAATCGGTCAGCGCCATGTTTCGCGAATGACCTGCACCTCCTCGAAGTAGATGGGGAAGTTGCTGGTAAGCAACCAAACGATCGTATTCCAATAAACCTGCTAACGCCTGACAGTTCAGACGGCTGACGTGCTCTTCGAGGATGGCAACCGGATTCAATCCACCGGCAAGCACCACGCCAACTCTTCCTGGCGCAACCGGAAATCCCAGCACCGGCTGCTCCGGCCAACCGATCTCGAGAAAACCACCCAGACCGATCGCCGAAACCCGCTCGGCCAACGCCACGACCAAGTCTCGGCTGTTTTCCGGGACCTCGCGAAATCCCGCGCCAATCAGTCCGCAGCCGTCGCGGATCACCCCAGAACAATCCGTCATCCCGCTGCGGATGAAGACCTCCAACGGATCGAGCGTCGAACTCTCGTAATGAATGACTTCGACAAAACGCAGCGGGCGTCCATCGCGTAATTCCAATAACCCGCCGAATCGCGATGTGCTGGGGATCCCATGTTTCAGCAGCACCCCGTTCAACGTGATGGAGCAAACCGTGCAGAATCCCAGCATTCCCGCCGGGATCACCTGGTCGCCTAGCACCTCGCCCGGCTCCAGCACGGCCAACAACTGACCCATGGCGCAACGACGTTCGAAAACGGCCGCGATCCGATCCGCATGCACCACCAGTTGTTCGGGGGAAAGTATCGTCAAATTGGCGACGACGGTACCCTGGCACGCCTGCAAATCGAACGTCATGTCGAACGTCAGCTTGTCGATCTGAGCTGCCAAACAGCCTACCCGCTGCAGCACCTGCGCAGCTCGTAACTCGGCCAACCCCTTCTCATTGATCGCCCTTCTTCGGCCCCGGGCTTCGATCAACCCCTCGTCATCCAATCGCTGCAGGTACAACCGCACCGTTCGCTCGCCAAGCTGCTGCCCGGCGGCGGCCAGATATTCCACCAGACGCCCGGCACTCGCTGGCTCAACCATCTTGCTCATGGCCTGTAAAATCGCGGTTCGATTGCGGTCCTTGTTATCCATCATTTTCGCAAACTCGTAAGATTACGTCGGCCAGTCCACACCAAAATGTTCCCCGTCTTGCGGCATTTATTCCGCAAGATCGTACTTGATAGTACCGGATCATACTAGCCAGCGGCTGTGTTCGACTCGTCCGTGAGCCCTGTTTTCCCCACTTTTTACAATTATTTGCTATTTTGCTCTGCAACTCTTTTCCGCGAAGGCGGAAATTAGTATAGTACGCGGTGCCGATGATCGGCAGAGAGATGCCGCAACAAGACCAATCGACCAGGCGTAGAGGAACTTCGTTTCGCTCCGGACTTTTCTGACGAGCGGTTTTGCTACCGGCCCGCGATGGCGTCAAGTGCTCTTATTTTTCATGGCTTGAGGAGCTTTACTGCAATGCAACACGGAGTTTTCGATAAGGATGGCGGACGGTCTGCTCGCGTGGCGGCGTTCATGGAGCAGGTGGTGAACAAGAATCCGGGCGAATTAGAATTCCACCAGGCGGTGCAGGAGGTGGTCGAATCGGTGATGCCGTTGGTCGAGGCGACCCCCGTTTACCGCAAAACCAGGATCTTGGAGCGAATGGTCGAGCCGGAGCGAGTGAT
This sequence comes from Planctomycetaceae bacterium, assembly GCA_007129635.1. Lineage (GTDB taxonomy): Bacteria > Planctomycetota > Planctomycetia > Pirellulales > Pirellulaceae > SKKK01. The sequence goes on along the minus strand of SKVE01000924.1, from coordinate 892 downwards.
CATGTTCCGGGTACCCTGGGTGGACGACCGGAGCGAAGTGCAGGTCAATCGGGGTTTTCGCGTAGAAATGAATAGCGCGATTGGCCCCTACAAAGGCGGGTTGCGATTCCACCCCACGGTGACACTGGGCGTGCTGAAGTTCCTGGCGTTTGAACAGGTGTACAAGAACAGCCTGACGACGTTGCCGATGGGCGGCGGAAAGGGCGGATCGGATTTCGATCCCAAGGGCAAGAGCGACGGTGAAGTGATGCGGTTTTGCCAGTCGTTTATGAGCGAACTGTATCGGCACATTGGGCCGGATACCGATGTCCCGGCGGGGGATATTGGTGTCGGAGGCCGTGAGATCGGGTTCATGTTCGGACAGTATCGCAAATTGGCCAACCGGTTCTGCGGGGTGCTGACCGGCAAGGGCCTGGAATACGGCGGGTCGCTGCTGCGTCCCGAAGCGACCGGGTACGGCGCGGTATATTTCGCTCAGGAAATGCTGGCCACACGCGGCGAGAGCGTACGTGGCAAAACGGCGACCGTTTCCGGGTCGGGCAACGTGGCTCAGTACACAACCGAAAAACTGAACGAGCTGGGTGCCAAGGTGATCACGCTGTCCGATTCCAACGGGACGATCGTGGACAAGGCGGGGATCGATAACGAGAAACTGCAATGGGTGCTGGAACTGAAGAACATCCGTCGCGGTCGGATCAGTGAATACGTGGAAAAATTCAAGGGTTCCGAGTACCTGCCCGAGCAGGGACCTTGGGGCGTGCCGTGCGATCTGGCGTTTCCCAGCGCGACACAGAACGAGATCGAGGAGCAGGACGCGCGGAATCTGGTCAACAACGGCTGTGTCTGCGTTTCCGAGGGCGCCAACATGCCCACGGTTCCCGCAGGCGTCGAC
>SKVE01000791.1 GCA_007129635.1 Planctomycetaceae bacterium | reverse complement strand
TGGTACGGTTCGTTGGGCAGGTTCAGCCGGACTTCCAGATGGTCGGGACCGACCGGTTGCCATCCTTGCATGAAGATGGCAACCACCAGCTCACCGACGATGGCATCGGTCGCTTCGGGCGCGTCCGATTCCGGCTTATCGGGATGAGCCTGACGCCAACGCTCATAAGCCTGACGATACTCGTCCGTCTGACGGCAGAATGCTTCCAGCGATCGCTCGACGTGCTCGGCGTCCGCCAAAAAAGCCAAGCCTGGTGGGATCGGCTGGTTGTCAGGGATGCCGATCTTTCGAGCCAAAGTACGCTGGACCTCCCGCAGTAACCATTGCTCCTGCGTGTTACCCTCTGCCGGAACCATGGCGTTCAGCCAACGCGGCAGATCGGTAGGACCCCAGTAGCCGCGCTGCTCGAAGTACTGCAACAGCCGAAAAGCGATTTCCTCGGCACCAGCGTCGGGCTCATCGGCGACGCCCCCATGCATCCACACGTAAATGACCACGTTCTTCAGATCCCGTCGCAGTTCTTCGTTCAGAAACTGCTCGACACGGGCCAGGTGCGGATCGCCCTTCATCTCGGAACGAAACCAAGCGATCGTCAGATCGATCGACCGGTTCACCGCGACATGCCGATTTGCCAACTGCTGCTGCAGGTCATCCGAGCCTCGAAATCGTTCGCTGTAGCCGGTGATGTTGCCCAACGGTGATTCGTAACGCATCCAACGGCCATAGCCGCCGATGTCGGCCGGCATCGTCTCGGAAAACCGGCCTGCGAAAACATGTTTTCCATCTTCGATCGTTTCCACCGAACCATAAATCTTCAGCAAGTGCTCGCGTTGCTCGGCATCGATCGAATGGATCTCGCTCCGCTCGCTTTTCGGCCTAGCCGTTCGCCAGACCGTCAGCTTTCGATGGACGCCAGCATCTTCCGGTGTCAGTTCCAAAACATAAACGCTCTGAAGGCACCCAGCAAAAAGGAAGCTGCCAATCGCGAGTGCGAGGAGATAGATTCGAGACATAACAACCTCCTTGTTGACGCTAGTGCGAAGTCCACGCTTCGTCTTTGGGTAGCTGCAATCGCCAGAGTGCAGGATTTCCACGTTCTGGCGACCGTGGCTACTCCAAGATTCCGCGTTGACAGGGCACTAGGGTGAAGGAATCAGATTCGCCATTTGAACTATCTTCGGACTGGGAAAGCCGGAAAAGGTACTTCCCGCTAATGTATGATCTGGGGCGCGTCCAGAATATTCCCCAAAACGAAAATAATCCCCAACCCGACAGATGGTGCGATGATAGGTGCCACCCACCTATCAAGGTACGTTGTCAGGAAGATTCTCCTTGGCCCCCCTGGTTTAGGGTCATTAGGCAATGGTTTGGCAGCCGCTCGCGTAGCGGGGCGACGGGATGTAAGCACCCGGCCAGGTGATTCTTGGTTCAAGCGGCGGAAGGGGTCGGGAGTGGCGTGTTCAATTTGTTCGATTTTTGCCAGATTTTGAATCTTTTTGGAGTGCCGATTACCGTTCCACCGAGAACGATCCTCCCCGCTCGCCGGGCGAGAGTCTTCAGGCTGCCTGGCCAAGCAGCAGAAACGGTTCAGAGCCCCCCGTTCGTGGCTGGAAAGCCTAACGATCTAGCCGGCGAGCGGCGAGGATTCGGGGCCCATTGGCGCTCGTGCGTCGTCCACGCTTAGTCTTTGAGGGATCATATTCGCCATTTGAACTGTCTGTGGACGGGAAAAGCCCGAAAAAAGGTGCTGCCCGTTAATGTATGGTCTTTGGCGGGGCCGGAATATTCCCCGAGCCAACAAAATATCCCCAACCCGACAGCTCGCGTTCGTCGGTCGAATTCTTCGCGGATTCTTGTTACCCTGTTGGGCTGCGTTCGAGTTGTTGACGCACGTTTGGTGACAAATCCGAAGATCCAATGGAATTTACGAGAGCCGGGAGGAAGACGATCGACATGACTGAATCTCGAAACGATCTGGAACGATGGGATCGCGAGATCGTCTGGCATGCTTTTACGCAGATGGCCGAATATGAACCGCTGGTGATCGACCGTGCTCATGGTTGCTGGCTGGTCGATCTGGATGGTCGCGAGTACCTGGATGGGGTCAGCAGCCTGTGGTGCAACGTCCATGGCCACGTCCATCCGCGGTTGAACGCAGCGATCCGTCAGCAGTTGGACCAAGTCGCCCACGTGACGTCGCTGGGCATGTCCAACCCAACGACGGTTCGGTTGGCGAAACGTCTGGTGGAAATCGCGCCGGACGGGCTGGGGCATGTGTTCTTTTCCAGCGACGGTTCGTCGGCCATCGAGGTCGCGTTGAAGATGGCGTTCCAGTACTGGCGCCAGTGCCCGAACCCTGGACCGCAGAAGACGAAGTACATCGCCTATGGGGACGCCTACCATGGGGACACGCTGGGCAGCGTCAGTGTCGGTGGCGTCGATTTGTTCAACGAGATCTTTCGGCCCTTGCTGTTCGATGTGATCCGTCTGCCTTCGCCCACGTGTTATCGCATGCCGCCTGGCGTGACTCAGGAAACGGCTTGTGATTTCTACTTGGAGCAATTGCAACGCTGTCTGGCCGAGCATCATGAACAGATCGCAGCGGTGATCATCGAACCGCTGGTGCAAGGTGCGGCGGGGATGGTCGTCCATCCCCGGGGACTGCTGACCGGCATCCGTCGATTGACTCGGCAGTACGGTGTGCTGATGATCGCCGACGAAGTCGCCGTCGGGTTCGGCCGCACCGGCCGGATGTTTGCCTGCGAGCACGAACAGGTCACCCCGGACCTGCTATGTTTGGGCAAGGGCCTGACGGGCGGGTACCTGCCGATGGCGGCCACGTTGACCACCGGCGACGTCTGGCAGGCGTTTTTGGGGCACTATGCCGACGCCAGGACGTTTTTCCATGGGCACACCTACGGCGGGAATCCCGTAGCCGCCGCCGTCAGCCTGGCCTCACTGGAGGTGTTCCAGGAGGAACAGACCTTAGAACAAATGCCCGCCAAGATCGACCGGTTGGCGGAGCATCTCAAACGTATCGCGGGCCTGGAGCATGTGGGCGACGTCCGTCAGTGCGGGCTGATGGCCGGTGTCGAATTGGTCCAGGACTGCGAGACGGCAGAGCCCTACCCCTGGCAGGAGCAACGAGGCATCCGAGCCTGTCACCACGCTTTGCAGCAGGGCGTCTGGCTGCGCCCTTTGGGCAATGTCATCGTGATCATGCCACCGCTGTCCATCACGTTGGACGAACTGGATCAAATCGGCCAGGCGGTTTACGATGGAATCCTAGCCGCGCAGAAATAACTCGAGCAAATTGTAGCAGGCACACTCCGTGTGCCGTCCGCAGGTTACGGCACACTCCG
>SKVE01000478.1 GCA_007129635.1 Planctomycetaceae bacterium | reverse complement strand
TGTTGGCCACCGCTGGAAAAGCCACCTCGGTGGTCCCGACACGAGCCGCCGGCTCGTGTTGGCCACCGCTGGAAAAGCCACCTCGGTGGTCCCGACACGAGCCGCCGGCTCCGCCTCGGCGCCCTCCTCCATGTGCAGGTAGCACCGTTCGAGCACGACGATGGCGTCGTCGATCACGATCCCGATCACCAAGATCAGACCCAGCATGGTCAGCACGTTGATGCTGAACCCCAGCACGCTGATGCCGGCCAATCCGATCAGCAGCGAGGTAGGGATCGCCAGCAGCGCGATGATCGTGCCGCGAGCGCTGCGCAGGAACGCCAGCACAACGAACATGACCAGTCCGGTGGCCATGAAAATCGTCAGCCACAGATCGCGGATACTCTCCTGGATATGCTCGGAGTTGTCGGTCGCGATGGTGTACCTCAAGCCGGGCGGGAAATCCTGCGAGATCTGTTCCATCTGGCGGCGCAGCGATTTGGCCAGCTCGACCGTGTTGGCATCCGCTTGCTTGATCACCCCCAGCCCCACCGCCGTTTCGCCAGCGAATCGAGCCAGTTGCCGATCGTCCTCGACGCCATCGACCACCTCGCCCACGTCCCGGATTCGGATCGGCGCGCCGTTGCGATACGCGATGACCAACTGGTTCATCGGTTCGGCTTCCGAGAACTGGCCGCTGGTCTGGATCAGGAACTCTCGTTTGCCTCCCTCGACCCGCCCCGAGGGGATATCGGCATTGTTCACTTGCACGGTATGCACCACGTCCTGGACGGACAACTGGTGCGCGGCCAGACGAGCCGAGTCCAGGCGGACTCGCACCGCGTACTTGCGGCGGCCCCCGACGCGGATCTGCCCGACACCGCGGAGCGTCTCCAGCCGCTGCTTGAGGACCGTCTCGGCGTACTCGGTCATGCGGACCGCGTCCCATCGTTGGTCGCCGGTCAACGTGATCCACATGATCGCCTGAGCGCCCAGTTCGATCTTGCGTACGATGGGCGATTCGATGTCGTCGGGCAACAGTCGCCTGGCACGCTCGACCGCGTCTCGCACGTCCTGCGCTGCCACATCGATATTCCGCCACAGTTCGAATTCAGCCATGATCGTGCCGACCTGCTCCTGAGCCGTCGAGGCCAAGGTTCGCAGGCCTTCGATCGTGTTGATCTCAGCTTCCAGCGGGTCGATGATCTCCGATTCGATCACCCCCGGCGCGGCACCCGCCAGCACGACGTTAACACTGACGATCGGAAACTCGACGTCCGGATCCTGCTGGACCGGCATCCCGACGTACCCGTAGGCGCCGAAGATGGCCAGCACCAGAAAGACCACAATCGTCATTACGGGACGACGAATGCAAAAATTCCAGATCAACGTGTTCGTTCCTTATCGGCAGTTGCCGCCGTCGTACGGTTGCTAGGACCCTTAAGCCGGATCATCCGTCCTCCTCGGCTTGCACCGCGTCGCCCCCGCTCAATCGCAAGTGTCCTTCCCGGACGATCTGCTCGCCCTCCGCCAGTCCTTCAACGATCTCGACCATCCCTTCCAGCCGCAGACCGGTCGTCACCTCGCGCGATACGGCCACCCCGTCTTCGACGACGAACACCATGTAACCGCGGCGTGTGGCCACCAAGGACTCTTCGGGAATCACCGGCCGATCGGGACGCTCGCCCACCGTGACCCTCGCCACGGCAAACAACCCGGGCTTCAGTTCCCGCTGCTCGTTCGGGATCACCGCCTTGACCAGGAACTGGCGAGTGGATGCATCGACCGCCGGGCTGATGAACTCGACCACCCCCTGGAATTCGCGGTCCGGATAAGCCGCCACGCTCACCGCTACCGGCTGACCCGTGCGGACTCGGCCCAAATAACGTTCCGGCAGGTAAAAGCTCATCTCCAAAGGATCGATTTGATAGAAGTGAGCCAAGGTCCGACCGATCGTCACGTGCGCGCCCCGATCCACCTGGCGGTGCGACACGACGCCGGTCATCGGCGCCAGGATCTTCGTATCCTGCAATTCCCGCTCGATCAACGACAAATCGGCCTCCAATCGCTCTTTGTCGGCCAACAACATTTCCAGATCGGCTTCCGCTTCTTCGGTTTCTTCCTCGGTCAAAACTCCGCGCGCTCGCAACTGCAAGCGGCGTTCGTAGATGCGCCGCGAGTTGGCCACATTCGCATCGACGGCTCGAATCGCCGCCTTTCGAGACGCACGCTGGTGCCGCAAGCGATCGTCATCCAGTTCGAAAAGGACCGTCCCTTCCTCGACGAACGTCCCCTCCTCGAATCGGATGGCGGTAATCCGACCGGTGATCTCCGGCGAAATCTCTACGGTCGCCCAGGCTTCCAATGTGCCGACGCCATCCAGGGTTTCCTGCAAATCCATCGTCTGAACCGTCGACACACTGACCATGACCTCGGGACGCCGTCGCGGCGGAGCACCGGAGGACGCGTCATTATCGCCGATCAGCGTTCCATAATGCATTGTCGCCGCCACCAGGATGGCCGCGGTGACCGACAGAACGACCAACAGCGAACCCCAGCGTCGGATTCGTGACCAAGGTGGCATCACTTCTGGTTTCTTTCCATACTTGTACGGGCTGGCTCGCCGCGCCCTGCCAGTCCCCAGATTCCCTTTTTCTACTACTTTACCATACCGTAACCAACGGCGTCAAATCCGTCATCCCTAAAACCGACACAAGGCGCTGTCGGAGAGTCAGTCAGAAAGGGGGGGCAACCATTGACTGCTGTCCGGCAAGCCGGCAGTTTCGCCATGCTGTTGGCGGCGGCAGTCGAACTCGAATGACTTACCTCCTCGACACAAATGCCTGCGTGCAGTATCTGCGAGGCCGGAACTCGTCCGTTCTGCAGCGGCTGCGGAACACGCCAACGCAGGATGTGCACCTGTGTTCTGTGGTCAAAGCGGAACTCCTCTTGGGCGCGTTGCAAATCGCTGCCATCGCACTGGCCAACGATCAGACGCTCGTGACGCATAATACGAACGAGTTCAGCCGCGTACCCCACCTGTCCATCGAAGATTCGGACAATCCTTAGAGGCTGCAACAAGACTGTTTGGCGCGGGTCTCACTGCTCGGTCAGGATTCGCCCCGCGATCGCTTCGACCATAGCCGAATCACGGGCCCGGATGTCCAGCACAATCAGCTTGTCGTCCGCGAATTCCTTGTAGCTGAACAGATTGAGAATCTGCACGTGGACGATCGGATGGGCAAGCATCAAGATGGCATTCAGCAGCCGGATCAGAACGGAGACGTTCTCCGAACTGCCAAAAACCTTCTTGAACACGAAATCGACCGTTGGCTTGATTCCCAGTGCCATGGGATGCCTCCACTTCCCCAGATGGACTACTTTC
>SKVE01000108.1 GCA_007129635.1 Planctomycetaceae bacterium | reverse complement strand
CGTTCGAGATCGGGGCCGACGCGGTGCTGGTTTCCGGTTGTCATCCCGGCGACTGCCACTATACGAGCGGCAACTATCACGCCAGGCGGCGCTGGATCCTGTTCCGCGAGTTGCTCGCGACGCTGGGGATCGAGACCGAGCGGGTCCATTTCGCCTGGATCTCGGCGGCCGAAGGCAAGAAGTTCCAGCAGGTGATCTCCGAGATCACTTCCCAGACGCGGGATTTGGGACCGTACCGCGCCTATCGAGAGATCTGCGAGATTTAACCATGCTGCAACCGCTCCGCGAAACATGCCGCCGACTCCTGCAAGACGGGATCGTCCAGGTCGTGATCGGGTACGGCCAGGCCGTGCGAGCCGTCGAGCCTTATCCGGTCTTCATCACGGACCCGGACGACGTGGGCCAATTGGTCTGGAACGAACAGTGCCGGACGAACCTGGTGAAATACCTGCTCCGGAAAGAGATCCGGGTCCTCGGCAAGCCGGCGATCGTCGTCAAAGGCTGCGACGAGCGGGCGATTGTCGTATTGGAGCAGGAGTCGCAGATCGACCGGTCACAGATCGTGGTGATTGGGGTGGCCTGCGACGGGATGGCCGAACCGCGTTGCGAGGTCTGTGACGCCCATCAGCCGCGCTTCGCCGACCACACCATCGGTCACGCCACGAACGAGACGCAGCCAGCCGAGCGGCGTTATGCCCACCTGTGCGAATTCCTGGAACAACCGCCCTCGGACCGTATGGCGTACTGGAAAGCCGAGCTGGAACGTTGCGTCAAGTGCTACGCCTGCCGGCAAGCCTGTCCGCTGTGCTACTGCGAGCGGTGCATTGTCGAGAAGAACCGCCCGGCCTGCCTGGATACCTCGGCTACGCTCAAGGGAAATTTCGCCTGGCACATCGTCCGCGCGTTTCATCTGGCGAGTCGTTGCGTCGGCTGCGACCAGTGTTCGCGGGTTTGCCCGGAAGGGATCGATCTGCGATTGGTGAACCTGTCGATGGCCCGGGCATCGGAGGCCAGTTTCGGCCACCGTTCCGGGACCGATCCTCAGGCTGAGTTGGTCTTGGGCAATTATTCACAGCAGGATCAGGAGCACTTCATCCGCTGAGCGGAAGCGAAAGTCGAGCCATGAGTCAAATCATCTCCAAACCAGCGATCCGGCGGCTTGTCGAACGGTGGCTGCGCCAAGGCAAACGCGTCATCGCGCCCGTGCAGGTTCGCCCAAACCTGGTCAGTTACCAGCCCGTACGCAGCCCCGATCAGGTCTTGCTCGAAGGGTTCGTGCGCCCGCTGAACTCGATCAAGCAGGTCGTGTTCCCGCGCCACGAGCAGTTGTTCCAGTACCGCGTCCGAGGCAAGCAGATCGACTTGCTGCCAGCGCCGTTGCCCGATGTCGAACGGATTGTCCTTGCCGCTCGCCCCTGCGATGCGGCGGCCCTGCCGATCCTGGACCACGTCTTCAACTGGGAATTTCGGGATGCTACGTACAACCGGCGGCGGGAACTCACGACGGTCGTCACGCTGGCCTGTACGGAATATGACGCTCATTGCTTCTGCACGTCGGTCGGCAGCCAACCGAACGACACACGCGGCTCCGATGCGCTGCTCTTGGACCTGGGCGACCAGACGCTGGAAGTCCGCTGCGTCACCGACAAAGGCCAGAGCCTGTTCGCCGGACAGACGGAAGCTTCGACTCGCACCGCTCCTACCGGCCCTGGTCCCGAACGGCGAGCCGACCTCCGCCGTGTCGGCCAGCAGTTGGAGCAGGCGTTCGAGCGATCCGAGTGGGCAGCCTGGACGAACCGCTGCTTGGGCTGCGGGGCCTGCGCCTACGGTTGTCCCGCCTGCCACTGTTTTGACATGGTCGACGAAGGCGGCCCGACCTGCGGCGCGCGGGTACGCAACTGGGACGCCTGCCAGTTCGGCCAGTTCACCCTGCACGCGTCGGGCCACAACCCGCGAAACGCCCAATCGCAGCGGCAGCGCCAACGGATCTACCACAAGTTCCACGTCTATCCCAACAAGTTCGGCGAACTCCTCTGCACCGGCTGCGGCAACTGTACCCGCAACTGCCCCGTCAGCCTGGGAGTCCTGCCGGTGTTGGAGGCAATACAAGCCGAGGGAGCTAAGTGAGGCCCATGACCAACATCTACCAACCCGACCTGATGGAAGTGCTGGACGTGCAACAGCAGACGACGGATGTGAAATCCGTGCGTGTACGGTTTCGCGACGATGCGCGAGGCGACGACTTTCTCTTTCGTGTCGGCCAGTTTGGAATGTTTTCGCTGTTCGGCTACGGCGAATCGACGTTTAACATCTGCTCCAGTTCCAACTGGAAAGATTTCGTCGAGTTCTGCTTTCGCCGCACAGGCCGCGTGACTGAAGCCTTGTGGTCGCTGGAGAAAAACGACACAATCGGCTTCCGCGGCCCTTACGGCAACAGTTACCCGATGGACAAGTGGATAGGAAAAAATCTGATCTTCATTGGCGGCGGAATCGCCATGCCTCCGCTGCGCTGTGCGATCTGGTATGCGTTGGAGAACCGCGAACAGTTCGGTGATATTACGATCGTCTATGGTGCTCGCAGAGTCCAGGATCTGGTATTTCGCCAGGAGTTGGACCGTTGGGCCGAATACGACCGGGTGCGCGTGGTGCCCTGTGTGGACCCGGGTGGCGAAACACCCAACTGGACCGGCGAAGTCGGTTTCGTCCCCGCCGTCACGGAGCGTGCCCAGATTCCAGCCGGAAACGCTGTGGCTCTCGTGATCGGCCCGCCGGTGATGATCAAGTTTACCCTGCCCGTGCTGGCTAAGATGGGCTTGGCGGACCGCGACATCTACACTAGCCTAGAGAATCGCATGAAATGCGGCGTGGGCAAGTGCGGCCGCTGCAACTGCGGACCCGTCTACGTCTGCAAAGAAGGCCCGGTGTTCACACTCGAACAGCTCAAGTCCCTGCCCAATGAATACTAACCGAAGGTGGCTTTCCGTCTGTGACTGCGGAAAGGCCTTTCCTGATTACAGAATAAGTGAGAGTCAGAAATCAGAAATCAACTGCGCACCTGTTTTGGAGAGTACTTGACGACATGCTATCCAACAGCTACACCTATAGTATTCAGACCCTTTCCTCTATTTACCGGCTTGTGTCTAATGTTCGAGTCCAGCTAGCCCGACGGGTGAGTGTTGACTCTGGAATGACAGGCAAGAGCCGCCAAGCCAGCTAGAAATGAATCGTTCAACCATGAAATTGCGTGGCGGTTATAATATCAGGCTGGCCGGAAGGCCGGCGGGGAAAATCTACGCGCTGGATCGGCCGGAGATTTTGCTGCTGCCCCAGCGGGCCGGGCGATTGCGTTTCAATAAGGTGCTGG
>SKVE01000804.1 GCA_007129635.1 Planctomycetaceae bacterium | reverse complement strand
TGGCCCCCGCCTATCCGAACTCGGAACTGCTGTGCGTGGCCCCCGGCGAATACGAATTGGATTGGATCTGGCCCGACATCCGACTGGCCGACAAATGCCTGTGCGCCGTCGCCGAGATCGAACCGGCAGCAGACAAGACACCCGAGCAGATGCGCGCCCAATTGGTTTGGGAGCACTGGATCGGGTACGAGCAGCGGGCTCAGGTCAAGCTGCGTGTCCGGCCCGGTTGGCGACCGGATTTCGCGATCGTCGTGTGGGCCGTGATCGACCTGGGATTCGAACGCGTCTACAGTGAAAGCCTGTGCTTCGAGAGTCCGCTACGGATCGTGTCACCAGTGCCCCGCAAAAAACGAAAAAGACATCCTTGATCGTGTTAGCGAATTCCGGAGAAGACTGCATGTCCCGAGTGGACCAGATGTATTGCACGCACTGCTTGCCGCGGGACGCCGTATTTGGCGAGAAGTACACCGTCCGCGCAGGATCCCTGGCCCAGGCCGCCGAATCGAAAAACCTCTATTTCCAAGTGATCAGCGAACTGTTGCGGGAGAGCGGCTTCTACGAAACGCCTCGAGATTTCCCCGTGAAAGAATGGACCAGCGGTCGAGCTGAAAACATGCCAGCACGCCTGGTCTCGATCCCTTCGTATCGAGGCTATCGAATCTTGGGCCATATCTTCTACCGGACCTACGACAGTTCCGGCACCCGCGTCGGCAGCTATTTCGCTCACCTGCTTTTCCAGCCGACCAGTCGAGGTCAACCGTGGGGTCCGGAGCAATGCCTGCCGCTTTGGATGGCCGACGGCTGGAAGCGACGAGACACTCCGGACGATCCGAAATCGCTGGACGCTTTCGAGGATTTCGCCGCGGCGCGCACCATGCTGCTGGGCGGCCGGGAACCGCGTATCGATCGTCAAGCCTTGCACCGCTTCTTGACGGCAAGTGCGGACCAGGCGACCTACTTCGCCGATCCGGATGTCCAGCGTTTCTGCCGTCAGACGCCGCCCAAGTACCGCCAAGGTCAACTGGCCGCGCTGATGCAGGGCTTGCTGCAAAGCAACCCCGAGCGGCGCCCGTCGCTGCTGCTGGTTGCCGACCCCGGCGTCGCCGTGTTCTACTTCTTCGGGGTCCTGACGCTGTTGCCCGCCGCGACGATCCCAGCGGAAACCAGTTTTTCCACTTACGAGACACGTCTGGACCAGTCGCTGACCAACTGGATCGCGACGACGTTTTACGATCCGCTCCGAACCGATCTGACCGCGGCTGAGCGTCAACAGGCTGCCTTCTGGTTGAACGCCTTTCGGAACCAGCATGCGGCCGTGCAACCGCATCCTTTTCCCGAGCAGATCATCCGCACCTTTGTCCAGGACCCTCATGCGGCCGGCCAGATGCTCGATCGTTGTCAGACCCTCCAAGTCCGCTCGCCGTCCGAGCTGCATGACTTCGCGCGGCTTCATCAGTCGGCCCAGATGCTATTGACCGGTTCGCGGCAGATCTCCGACGAATCGTTCGCGGACGATGCGGCACAGAATTACACCGCTTGGCTGGTGCACGATCATTTGGTGGCCCAACCGGTTACCGATGAGCGGATCGCGGGACTGGCCCAGTCGCCGAACATCCGCTGCATTCTACGATTTCTGTTCCGCGCCGCGCGCCCGTCGACCGAGATGACCGATGCGATGCAAACCGCCTTGCGTTTCTTGCCTCATCTGAGTTCCCCGAATCTGGCGGACATTACGGAAATGTCGTTGCCGCTGGACTATCGCTGCCGCGTGCTGCATGAATACGCGGATCGGGAGCAGCGGCTGCCCGAATGGTTCGAAGCATCGCTGACGCCTGTCGATAAAGGAAGCCAGAGCCCGTCTCGCGACGTAAGCGAAACGACCAAGCTGCTGGACGGACTGGTCCAGTTGAGTACTCCGGATCTATTGGTCGAACTGCAGGTCCGAGCGTCTTCCAATACGGCTCGAAGCCTATTGCGAGCCATCTTTCGCAGCGGCGTCCAACGGCGGGCCAGCCGCCGTGCACTGTGGCATCTGCTGGCGGGAGCCGGGAACCTAGAGTTTGCGGATTTCCATCAAGAGCAAGCTCGGACGGTCGGGTGCCGAGCGGTCATCGAGTCCTGGCTGCAAGCCCCCGCACCGGCCGATTTTGCCAACGCGATCGTGCCTGCGAAGAACCCTCGGTTGATCCTGGGGTTGCTGATCGGCGCCCGCGATCCGCAGGCATCCCGTGCCCAAGTGGTCGAGTTGACCGACCGGTGGTCCGAACCGTTGCTACAAGCATTGGTCGACGACCAGCATCTGCCCGTCAGTTTCCGCGCCCAGGTACTCGCTCGCCGGATCGTTCACGAGAGCCTGCCCCTACCACTTCGTCAGGCGTTGCTGCTGGGCCACCGAGTTGCAGAGGGCAAGGACACTTCGAATTGGGAAAAACTGCGTAGCACGCTGTTCGCGCACCTGAATGCGGAAACCATCGAGCGGCTGTACGAGCAGATCCCTGCGGGCGAGGATTCGGTCTTCCTGCGTTCGCTGTTGCGAGCGATCACCGATGCAGCTTCGGGCGGCGCGCCACCACGCAGCGCTGCGGCCGATGCGTTCGCCCGAATTCGCAACGCGTGGTCGGCCGAAGAATTCGATGAACGGGTCATGGTCCACGGAGGTTTGCTGGTCGATTGCTGTGCGGCGTCCGAATGCCGTAGCGATGCAGAGCAACGGCTGCGCGCCTTGGCCTGTGCTGATTGGAATCCCCGAGCGTTCTCACGCACCATCGATGTACTGGATCATCTGGTCAGAACTTTGGGTCGTCAGGACAGCATCAGGCAGCGTGCCACCGATTGGCAGAGTTTACGGAATCAATTGGCTTACTTCCTCGACGAATTCGGCGCGGTGAAACGAAGTGGCGCGACCGACGAACACGAACTGCTGGTCCGCTTAACACAACCGATCGCGGACACCTTCACTCAAGTATGCGACGCTTGCGGATTGGACGACTACGCGGATCGGAAACATCGGATCGGCATGCTGGTCGATGTTTTGGTAGAGGACAGGCCCGATCGTCCGATGTTGAAAGAAGCCCTGCAGATGATGACCGTCCGCGACGGCGTCGAACTGGAACTGCTGCCGCCGGCCAGTCCGGGAGTCGATGTGATATTGGAGACGAAGGAAGGTTATCCCGGCGAGAACCTGCGTATCGACCTGAGTTTTCCGACCTTTTTTCTTTCGCCGCTAACGATCCATGTTCAAATGATCGTGAAAGACAGGAAGAAAACAAACCGTGGAAATCCGTTAGAGATGGAGCTGAGCCAATTACAGCCGGACGGATACTTCCTGGTGTTTCCATCGAATGTGATCGCAAAGAAGGGCAAG
>SKVE01000127.1 GCA_007129635.1 Planctomycetaceae bacterium | reverse complement strand
TAGCTCGGTGTGCAATGCCTTCCCTGCGTCGCTGAGGACCAGCGGATCGAGCCGGAGATCGAGCTGCTCAGCCACGGCGCTGCCGTACCCCTCGTTGCGCGTAACCTCATTCGCCATTTGTGTCAGGCTGTGGAACTCGGACCATCGTTCCAGATCCAAGCGGTAATCCCGCAACCAGCCGAATTTTTCCTCCAGTCGCTCTACCGTCACATGTTGAAGCACGGCAGCCGGCTGCTGGTCCATCGTCGCCAACGTCCGGTTGGCCCACGACAGAAGCGGACCAAGATTCATGAAGCGTGCTTTGCTCCGCTGCCGCCGCGGCATGAGGAAGGCTAACTCCGTCTGAGCAGTCTGAAATTTCGTCTGCCCCGCCTGATGACAAAACGATTTCCAGCGGTCGTTGTTCTCCAGTCGCCGCTTCAACAGTCTTGCGGCATAATGACTGATGTCTGACAGCCCGGCTGTTTCAGGATGCTGTTGGCAGAGTCGTTTTATGCCACAAGTCAAGTCACTCCCTTCGTCGCTGAGGATGGCCCGGGGCACGCCACTGATTTTCGCCTGGGCTTCCAACTGCTGGCAAACGATCTGCCCATTGCTTTGGTCCACCGGCAGAATGGCCAGCGGTTCCAAGTGTTTCAGTTCCAAAGCCTGGCCGCGAGGTGGCAGGAGACTGAGCCGTATTCCGGCGATCATCAAGCACCCGGCCTTGCCGGTCTGTATCGTATGGTCTACCAACCAGAACCAATCGTCCGCCGCGGCTTTGGGACGCTGCAATTTGAACAGTCCTACGCGCAACAACCAGCCACGGCCCGTCGTCGGATGCGGGATTTCCCCCTGCTCATTCCAGTCGGGAAAGAACAATGCCAGCACAGCGCTGGCTCCCGTCAACGAGGTTCGAGCCACCAGCACCAAACAACAAAACAGCCACACCACTGCCAAGCCATAGTGCTGGCGCTTCAGTGGCCGATCGTCTGGGCACAGGATCAGGGCGCTAGCCCTGCTAGCACTGGCGAGAGCACTTTTTTCTGTGATTCACTGCCCGAGCAATTGAGCTGCCGCTGAAGCTCCCCTTGAAGGGCTGCCAATTCCCGTTCTGTGGCCTCAGCCTTCTCGCGCCATTGCTGACGGCTTTCGGCCATGTCATGCATACGTACCTGGCACCGCTTCAGTTCCGACTTCAGTTCCATGTATTTCCGCTTCCAGTTGTCTCGGCTTCGTTGAAAACACCGCGCCAAGACACGGATCGGGCTGCGAAAGCGATCCAGGTCAACATCCTCAGCGATCGTGGCGTGCTTCGTCATCTCACTCCTCCGTGATTCTACCCCAAAGAACTCCTTCCCGTCGCGCAACAGCGCAACAAAAACGACACTATTCAACACCATCCAAACCACGTGTCAAGACCAAGTTTTCAACGGCCCAGGGTCAATGTTCCCTGGTTAAAGATGCCGCCGCCATTGCCCTGCACGTTTCCGCCGGTGACCGTCAGGCCTTCCAAGTGTAACTCTGCGCCGATCAACACCTGGAAGACACGGTCCGTAAACCGCCCGATCGTGTTGATGATGGTCTGCCCGGCCCCGGCGCCTCGAATCGTCACCGGGCGGCCTGGCAGGATGTCCAAATCGCCGGTCAGCGCCTGGTCCTCGTCGGCTCCTTCGATCGTCAAGGTATAGGTGCCTTCGTCCAACACGATCGTGATGTCGCCCACGGCGCCGTTGGCCAGCAAGACGGCCTCGCGCAGCGAGATCAATCCATCGTTCGGATTGATGATGTCGTCGAAGGTGGTCACGGTGATCGCGTTCGAGTCCCAGTTGCCGAAGTTGACGTCCTGGACGGTCTCACCGTCCTCGAGCGTCACGTACCAGACCCCGTCGCCGGGTTCGACGCTCTCGCGCATTGCCAGGATGGCTTCCCCCAAGGCCAGCACGTCCAGTCGCGGGAAATCCAGGCCTGTGTTGATCACGTTATCGTCTTCGTCGTCGCCATCGTTGACGATCACGCCACTGGCCGCCAGCAGTCCGCGGAACTCGGCCAGCGACAACCGGCGTCCCAGATGCTGCTCGGCGATCTGCTGCGCCAAAACGATTGACCCTGCGACGTGGGGCGACGCTTGACTGGTGCCGTGAAAAGTCCTCGTTCCATCGCTGCTATTACTGGCGCCGGTGATCGCGGCGCCAGGCGCGAAGATCTCGCTGAGCACCGCGTGACGCTGCGAGAAGGGCGTGATCCGGTCGGCGGCCGTCGAGTAGGCCTGCGCACCGCTGCCGTAGCTCGGAGCCCCGATGTCGGCATCAAACACGGCGCCGACGGCCAGCGTGTTGGAATCGGCCGCCGGATATCCCACGCCCTGGACGCTGCCCGCAGGATCGAAGAACCCATTGCCTGCCGAAGCACTGACGATGATGTCCAACGCGGCCAGTGCCGCCAGTTCGTCCCCAAGCCCATAGTGGCTCTGGGCCGTGCTGTAGTTGCCTCTATCGCCGATCGACATGTTGACGGCGGCGATGTTGTAGGTGGCGGCATTGGCGACCACCCATTGCAGAGCCGTTTCCATCCACGAAAAGAAACCGCTATTGTCATCGCGAAGCACCTTCAGATGGATGATGTCCACCCCGGGGGCGACTCCCGGCCAAGTGGTATCCTGCGACGTGGCGATGCTGGTCACGTTCGTCCCGTGGCCATGACCATCTTGCGCGCCGGTGCCCTCACCGGTGAACACCTGATAGTGGACGATCCGGTTGCCGAAGAACGGGTGCGTCAGGTTCAGGCCGCTGTCCAGGACGACGATGGCATGGCCCTGGCCGGCGATGTCCGCAAACCGGGGATCCGCGCGAAAAGCGTCCAGATTAATCAGCGGCCCCGACTGGGCCGTTTGCGGCTGGAACGTCCCGTCGTCGGATGTCACGAAACTGCCTGTCCCGTACATCGGCACGGTCGACCCGGTGGTGGTCAGATTGGCCGCCAAGTACTGAGCTAACTGGGCATAGGCGTCGTCTCCCTCGGCCTGCCCGGACCCACCGGCCGGCGCGCCCGGTCCAGGCGACGTCTGCTCCCATCCCTCTTGCATCACCTCGGCCACGGTGTAGGTCCCGGCTGGCAACTCGGTGAACACGTAGCTGCCATCGGCACCGGTCACCGTCTTCGGCTCGCCGTCGTCCCATTGGCCGTTATCGTTCAGATCCAGGTAGATTTCCCAACCGGCCAACGGCGGCTCGCCGTCGTCCCAAACGCCGCTGCCGTTGATGTCGTGCCACTTGAAGCCACGGATCTCGCCATAGTCCGACGCCGTCTCGACCGCCGAGCGGATACCTTCTCCGGGGGCGAAAAGATCGAGCAGCGGGCCGCGATTGCTGAAACTGGACACGTTGT
>SKVE01000547.1 GCA_007129635.1 Planctomycetaceae bacterium | reverse complement strand
AGGCTGCGGATGACGGCCGTGCCTCCTTGCGTGTTGGCGTACGGTCCGCAGGCCACGTACAGATTCCCCTGCTGATCGCTACCTACGCCGATCGGAGCGATGAACCGAGGAGCGCCCCATCGGCCCGGAGTCTTACCCGCGAACACTCCGCCCCGCTCGCCCAGTGTTCGGACCAATTCCGGGGTGGCGTCCAGGTTGCGGTAGATGCGAACCTGCCGATTCGCACCGCCATCGGCTACCAGCAGCCGTCCATCAGCCGTCACGGCCACGTCGACGGGCACGACGTTCTCGGGGAATCGTACGACCTGCGGCAGCCGCTTTCCCTCCGGCGTGAATCGACGCACGACGCGGTCGGCGGAATCGATGATCCACAGGTTTCCGCGGCCGTCGAGCGCCATTTCGCCCGGGGCGGGCGCGGACCATTGGCCCAGCGGCGACAGGTCGACGTCAAAGACGCGAACCAGACCATCGGCGCAGGCGGCGAAAACTCGTTCTTCCGATGCGCAGACGCCGTGGATGCGCACGCCGACTTCCACGCGTCGCTCGAATTTGCGGCTGGCGATGTCGGCGCGCTCGCGCCGAGCCAGAAACGTACCCGTGAGCTTGCCGTCGTGTCCGCCCGGAGTTCCGGTCGCGTAAAAGATGTGCGTCCCGTTGGCCGTAATCGTCTGGCCGACCAACCGGTCGCTACCGCCGCTCTTCCAATGAGCCGTCTGTTGGACCAGTTGGCCATCCCGGAAGGCCGCGATATTGCCTCGGTGCTCTTCCCACCCGACCGTTGTGTAGACCGTGCCATCGGGCGCAACGAAGATGTCTTGCACGTCCTGGGGGACCCAACCGGCATCGCCACCAGAAAACGTGTTCCCGATCCACGAGATCGAGTAATCGAGCGTGGGCGGCTGTGTCTGGGCGTGCAACGCCGCGCCACCCAAGATGATCAGGGTTGCGGCTAGCATGGGTTTTCGAATTCGCATTGCGACGCTCTCCTGTATTTCTGTGGCAGTACCTGCGCGTGCTCCGAAAAGCTTCAACCGGAAACATCACCCAGCCCTGTGCGACGATCCGGCGGGCGATCTATTCGCGGGTCCACTGAAACATCGCTGCCGACCGGGCGACTCGCTCGGCCGAAGTCATCGCACAGATTTGTTGTTGATAGGCGAGTTCGACCGACGAAAGAAGCGGGGACATGGCGACCCTAACTTTCAAGAAACCCCCCCCCGAGCCGCCCGGAATTGTACCAGGCTGACAGCCGCTGTCAACGAACGCAAAGGGCCAATCTTTCATCCACGCCCCGATAGTACTTAGCGAAGAAGTCTCCTTAAGCAAGGATCGTTGCGTAATTCGACACACCACCAAGCGACCATGGACAGTTCGGCATCATGCTTTGCCAGATCGTGAATTTCACGTGCATAACGTTCTATCGTTTCCATTGGCGCTGGGTTGATTCCAGGTCTGTACGCCGCTTTGGCTCTCAAGTACAAATCGATCGCGTTTGAGACCTTCTGCCAAATCCTGCGCCGCTCTTCGGGGAGTGCGTCGTGTTCGTTTAACTTCAGACGTTTGATCGATTCTTCGACACGCTCAGCATCCCACGGATCGGTGTTCGGAGCGGGAATCGCGTTGCCTTCTTCGTCGAGGCAATTAGTTCGGTATCCGTCTTCTTGATCGGATCCAGCAAATAGTAGGCCTCGGACTCTTCGCATCGGCAGCCAAACTGAGAGCACCTCGAGTCCTTGTGAAGTGGGAACCAGCCGCCCTTTTTCCGGTTCGGCACGTTTCCAGCGAAGCGGAAGTTCGTGTAGTCGAACGCTAACCACCAGTAACCATCCCGATCGTTCCCGTCCAGATTTTTGCCTCTTTCTTCGGCCGGAAGTGCTCCACGTCCAGGTGAGAACAGATGTCCCGTCCCTCGGTGAACCAGCATTTCCCTTGCGACAAGGCAGACAACCACCGTTTGAGCTTTGCCCAGTGGCCGCTTTTGGAATCAATGAACTCGTTTCACGCCTTGATATCTCCCGCTTCGTGCAGTTCCCTCGCTTCCTGACGTTGTTGACCCGCTCGCGGCGGGTGCGGTTCGCCGGCAAAGTCCGGATCGAGGAACAGCCTGGTAACTGCCTTGAAATCCATGATGGTGAAGAAAGGCTTATTGTAGTCCTCGCGAATCCGCGACCCTCGCCCGATAATCTGCTTGAAAACCGCTACCGAACTGATCGTCTGGTCAATCACGATCAGCTTGCAAGTCTTGGCGTCGACGCCCGTGTTGAGCAATCTAGAAGTCGTGGCGATGACGGGGTAAGGTTCATCGTTATCGATGAAATACGAAAGTTGGGCTTTGCCTTGCCGATAACCGCGCCTCAAGTGGTCCGGCGACCGTGGCTGGCCGTGTTGGGCTGGTTGTTCGTTTTGGCCATCGTCGGCGCGGGGGGCTTCTTCGGGTGGCGTTATTACTCCGGGCAGGGAGAGCGCGTGGCGGCTGGGAAGACGCCGGGCAGGTTGATCGCATGAACGACGCCGTGGCGGGGCTGGTATGGCTGCTGGCCAGCGTCGCGGCGGTCTCGGCGGGTTTGCTCGTTTGGTGCCTGCTGGCCGAGGCACGGGATCGGCACGGCGTCCATCGGGAATCAAGGCTTCATCGCCCGCGGTGGCAGCGCATGGGAGCCCGAAGCGTGTGCTGGACCGCGGTTTGGGAGTCTTGGCGGCGCTATTGGGCGCTCGTCTGGTTTTGGACGGTCTGACGGCTTCTCCACGCGATTGGGACTCGCTGGCCTATCACCTGCCGCTGATGGACTATTGGCTGCGTAACATACCTTGGGGGACACCCAGCTTTGCCCAGGCGCCGATGGGGACTGCCATCTTTGAATCCCCCTAAAAAGTTCCGAATGCCGCAGTTTGATTGAGGATGGCGACTCAGTGTTCACGGTCATCCAGCGCCTGAATGGCACCGCGGCCAATAACCAGTACATCTGGGCTAACCGGCTGCTTTGGCTAAACGATGAGTGGGTGGCACCGATTGGTCTCCATCTTCTGGGGGTACGTATCGGCGCACCGTATCTATTATGTTTTCATCCGTTTTATGGGTGGCACCTATCGGATGGCCCTTCGCGGATCGCGGCGGCCGCGGTGGCGGCGCGGGGCCGAGCCGGATCGCGCAGGTCGCTGAAATAGCCGGTCGGGTCGTTGCCCGTGGTGTTGCGGATGGCCAGCGAGATGCCGCCCATGAATTCGTACACGTGGTCCAGGCTCAAGGGGCCCCAGGTGTTCGAAGAACGAGGCTGGACAACGATCTCGGCGCCGGCCAATTGCGTTTGGAATAGCCCCGGCGCGACCGTACCCCACGCGTCGTCGCCGCGGTACACACCGCTCATGT
>SKVE01000688.1 GCA_007129635.1 Planctomycetaceae bacterium | reverse complement strand
TCTCTCGCCTGGGTTGAACAGTGCCGAATCCCACTGAAACTGCAGACACGGTGCGAAATCTGGATCTGCCGGCACAACCACGTCATAGATGATGTCACCGAAGCTTCTTTCGGCCGTGCGGTGGAAGGCGCCGTTGGGCGGGCGATGCGATAAGGGGACGGCGGGATTCCAGTCCACCGTCGGTTTCGTCCGTCGGCCAGCACGGCTTGCGACGATTCCGGTCGCCTGCTCGATCGATGTCACGAGGCATCCCCAGCGATCGAAGGCTATCAGGCTGATCGAACCGGCAGGCTGCGGACCCAGACGATTCCATCCAACGACTTGGTGAATGGCAAACCCCTCGTCCTTGCTCTTCGTGTAGAAGAGTATCGATCGGGATGCCACCGAACTTTGGATGTATTGCCACGCGCGAGAATCTTCGATACGCAGAATGCGCCCCTTTTGAAATCGCGGGTCGATTTTTAGAACTTGAGTGATGTTGACCAACCGAGCCGTCGGTACGATGTCTTCCGCGGCGATTGGTTCCACAACAACAATGGCGTCGCAGTTGTCAGTCAACCATTCCAGCGATTCGACGTAGATGACCTTTGTGTCGCCCAAGCTCGCGGTGGGCGGAGAGCAGGAGACAAGGAGGACCATGCCCATCAGCACGGTTCGCACCTGTATTGCTCGTGACGACACGGTCCCGAATCCTGAGCGAGCCATATTGGTATCCTTTCAACTGCTCCGCCATCTCCAACCGCCATCAGTTCCCCTTGGGGTTTATGGTATCCCGGCTACCAGAACTTGGACACTGGTACCTCGCCCAAGCACTCCGGATTTTTGGGTTTACATTGCGGCCGGAAAAGGACCCGATTCCAGAACTGACAGCCGTGCTTGCCAAATAAATTCGTGAAGCCGGGCAGATTGAGACCCGCGATGATCGCGGCATGAAACGTTCCGGAATACGACAACGCAGATCGCAGTTCCCCCAAAAAACGTGAAAATGGGCGGTAAAAGGTGAAGAAATGGCAGAATGCGCCAGAAAACGGGCGAGCAAAGCTCCAAGGGGGTTGCAATCTTGGCGGACGACGTTCAAGAATACTGCTCGGTCTGTACTCAGTTCAAAATTCCTATCAGTTGATCAGGTTATGATGATGTCTAGACGCCGTTGGCCAATTGCCGCCATCCTGCTCGTCCTGCTTGGCGCCGTCGGCGCTTACTGGCTGGACCTGATCCCGTTGCGCGAGATCGAGGATGGCGACTTTGCGTTGCGGCCGGTCTCGGTGTTCGTCGAAGACGGGCGATCCGAGATCCAGTACCTTGCGCGCGGCCAGCAAGCTTGGTGGCAAAGCGAACTCGGCCGGCACGTCGTGTGGGTCAGCAAAGAAACCAATTGGAGAACAGTACCATACGCCGAGGTAGCCGCGTATCCGGAGTTGAGTTCAGAGCGGCCGCTGTACGGCGCGATCGACTTCGGCAGGGGGCGGATCGAGCCGGACGGCAAGCCGTACTACTTTGTTGTCGACGAGTCGCAAGGAACGGGCGGGGGCTACGACCGGCTGATCTTCGACCTGGACCGCGACCTTGACCTGACGAACGATCCGGTTCAGGAGCCTTTGCAGGACCCTCCGGCACCTTCGCACGCACTTCATCACTGGGGCACGAGCGTCGTCTTCGCGCCGTTGAACGTACCCTTCGATTTCGGGCCGGAACGAGGCACTCGACCGGTCAAGATGCTGCCGCGGCTGCAGATCGACGACGCACGCCCGAGCATGTTCTTCGTGGCCACCGAGGCCCGCAAGGGGCAGATCCAAATCGGCCGCCGTCGCTTTCAGGCGATCGTGGCCCAGTCGTCAGTGGTCTCCGGGCGGTACGACGGACTTGGGACAGACCTCTACCTTGCGACGACCGGGTTTCCGCGAGTGGGCCTTTGGCAACGGTGGTGGGGGGACGATTGCCTCGACTCGTTTCGGCTGGTGGATGGAGAGCTGTACAAGTTGTCCGTCACACCGGATGGCGATACGCTCATGGTCCGTCGCTATCGGGGCGAAAAGGGCATATTACGGATCGAACCCGGCGGCCGGCCGATCACCGAGGTATCGATGTCCGGGTCGCTGTACTCCGAGCCGGCGTTGGTGATCGTCCCCGTCGGCCGACTTCCGCGCGTCACCGGGCGACTGAGGAACGTCGCCGAGTGCGAACTGCCGGTGGGCGATTACTACCCATCTCAAATGAGGTACCGATACGGCCGCCTGCGGTTTTGGCTTTCGAACACGTATCACTCCGATGGCGAGCGCCACGGGATGAGAGGGATACCGCCGGTTCACGCGGTCCGCATCCGCAAGGACCAGCCGTTTGTGCTTGATTTCTCGAACCGGCCCGAGGTGCTGTTCGTCAGCCCGGCGAAGGACCAGACGTTCAGCTCCGGCGAGGAAATCAAGGTGGCGGCCGTCTTGGTGGACCCGGTGCTGGGTACGATGATCCGGGGCCTGAACGATACGTCGCGCAAGGTAACGCGCACGTTCGGCGCGAGGCAGATCGAGCAGGACTTGTCGCTCGACCCGAAGGTGACGATTACGGACCGGTCGGGAAGAACGCTGGCCCAGGGGACGATGCCCTTCGGCTGAGACGGCACCTGCGGGTACTCGTGGCGAGTGCCAACCGAAGCGGGTTCATCCGGCGAGCGGGAGTTCACGATCACCGTGACCTACGAGACGCTGGAACTGTACGGCAAAGTAGAGGCTCGCCGCACCTTCGCGGTCGCCTCCGACTGAGGACGCAGCGGACGCGTTCGCGGGGCAGAAAACGCAGGCAGGATCGAAATGACGCGATCTCGATCCCGATCACTTCGCAATTCCAAGCAGTGAGTGGTACGTCTCAAGCTGGACCTGCCGCACTTCGCCGTCATCCGAAACAGTCGTCGTCGTCAAGCGCCGATCAACAATTTCTCGGGCAGTCACCCGGTCGCATCGAAGCAGATCGCACAGCTCACCTTCACTCACTTCGCCTTGATCGTAGGCCTGCACGGCAAGGAACACGTACCTGTCCGGGAAGCGGTTGTCCGTCGCAGGGTGTTGCTGGAGGTTCAACATCGCTTCTGCACGCCGCACTTCGAATCTTGATTCCTTCAGGTGATCACGAACTCCTTTTGGAATCAACCCCAGCCCTTCCAATCGCAGCGTCATTGCTTCGACCGAAGCGTTGTAGAAATGGCTGAGGCGACACAGATCGGCGATCTGAAAATCGCCGCTCTCATTCACAATCTGGTTGAACCGACGCCGCACCGAGGTCGCTGGCATGAGAAATGCCTTCGCGGCGGATACAACGTTCGCCCGACAATCTGCTTCACCATCCAGACGAATTTCTTTCTTTGGGGATCAGGAAGCGAAT
>SKVE01000510.1 GCA_007129635.1 Planctomycetaceae bacterium | reverse complement strand
CGTGTTTCCCAACGCGGTTCTGTATGAGAACACTCGAATCGGCGCACGATCGATCCTGCATGCTCATTCGGTGATCGGCGCTTACGGATTCGGATACCAATTGGTGGACGATACCTATGAACTGTCCGCGCAACTGGGGAACGTCGTCATCGGCGACGATGTGGAGATCGGAGCGGGTTCCACGATCGACCGAGGAACGTACGGCGCGACCGTGATCGGTGATGGAACCAAGATCGACAACCAGGTCATGATCGCTCACAACTGCCGGATCGGCCGTCATAACATGATCTGTTCCCAGGTAGGGATCGCGGGCAGCACAACCACCGGCGACTACGTGGTGATGGCCGGCCAGGTCGGCGTGCGGGACCATGTGCATATCGGCGATCATGCGATGCTGGGCGCCAAGGCAGGGGTCATGAACGATGTGCCGGACGGTGCCGCCTATGTGGGTATTCCCGCGACACCCGAACGTCAGCAGATGATGATCCAGGCCGCCTTGCATCGGTTGCCCGAATTGAAAAAACAGCTCAAGGCGCTGCAGCGGTTGGTCGAACAGGCGGCTGATATGACAGCGGTGTTCAACAATCAGCAGGAGGCTGCGTGAGCGGGCAAGGCAAGTTCGGACTGATCGCCGGTTGGGGCCGCTACCCCATCGTCGTTGCCCAATCGATCAAGCGGCAGGGCTTGGACGTGTACTGCTTGGGCATCCAAGCTCATACCGATCCCGCACTGCCCCCCTTATGTACGGATTATCGCGAAATCGGACTGGGAAAACTGGGGCAAGCGATCCGTTACTTTCGTTCGCGCGGGATCCAGCGGGCGACGATGGCCGGGAAAATTCACAAAACCATCCTCTTTCAACGCTTTGCCATGTGGAAACATCTGCCCGATTGGCGAGCCGCACGGACATTCTATCCGCATTGGGTCAGCGGCAAGAAGGATCGCAAAGACGACACGTTGTTGTTGACCATCATCGACGAATTCGCCAAAGATGGCATCTGTTTCGCCCCCGCTACCGATTTCGTTCCGGAGCTGCTCGTGAAACCAGGGAACTTGACCGACCGGGAACCGAACGCTCGCCAATGGCAGGATATCCAGTTCGGCTGGCATTTGGCTCGAGAAATGGGCCGACTGGACGTGGGACAGAGCGTCGCGGTCAAGGGCCGAGCCGTCTTGGCGGTCGAGGCGGTGGAAGGAACGGACGAGTGCATCCGACGCGCAGGCCAACTCTGCCCCCAAGGCGGATTCACGCTGGTCAAAGTCGCCAAGCCGAAACAGGACATGCGTTTTGACGTGCCCACCATCGGCATCCTGACCGTCCGTGAATTGGTCCAGGCCGGTGCCGGGGTCCTGGCGATCGAGGCGGACAAGACGATCATCGTCGACCAGGATCAAGTGCAAGACTACGCGCGACGCCACCGGCTGGCCTTGGTCGCCGTGACCGACCAGATGCTCCAGGCCCGCTGCGCTGCTGCCTAGAAGCGGGCGGTCGAAAGAACGCGACGCGCGACGGATACTTCTGGCGATGTACCGTGGATTTCCCGCGGGCGCTGTGCTATAGTCTGCCCCGGACCATCACGAATCGAGGACCATGCTATGCCCATCGAAATGTCATGCACGGGTTGCAGCCAATTGCTGCGGGTTTCGGATGAACACGCTGGAAAGAAGGCGCGATGCCCGTCGTGTGGAACGATCGTCGAAGTGCCGAAGGCCATGCCCGAGGGGCCTTCGAGACAGGAGCCGGACGATCCGTTCTCCGATAACTTCCCACTGGAATCCGCGGCGAAACCGAACCCCTTTGCCGACCGGCCTCAGCCGACCGCCAACCCCTACGTATCGCCAGCCCAGCCAACAGGCAGATCGGGCGGCTTTCAGCGGGCTCATCGCGGCGGGATGGTGCTGACGTTTGGCATCGTGGGCGTGTTGTGCTGCATGCCGCTGGGGATCGCCGCCTGGGTCATGGGCGCATCGGACTTGGCCGAAATGCGGGCCGGAAGGATGGACCCCAGCGGTATGGATACGACTCGGGTCGGGATGATCTTAGGGATCGTCTCCGTCGGTTTGGCCATCTTGGGCATTGTGGTCAACGTATTGCTGATGGCTGTCGGCGCGGCGCTCTAATCCGGTGACCTTTGCGGGAAAGCGCTCAAGGTCGGTCCTGATCGTTTTCCTTCTTTTCCTTCGTTGCGGCGTCTTCCGCCGATTCAGCTCAATCCGTCAGCGGTCTTACTTGAATGTTGCGAAAAGCGACCGGTCCGTGGTCGCCTTGCAGCAGAAGCGGACCGACGGGCACCTCGGGGTTCCGCCAGGCATGTCCGGTCGGCCAAGCGACTTCGACGTCTTGATGAATCGTTTGATCGTTCAAGACGACCCGTTCGAAACGGGCGTTGGCCGTCTTGTTTCCCTGGTCGTCGAACCGGGGTGCTCGAAAGATGATCTCCAAGGATTGCCACTGGCCCGGAGGCTGGGCGGCGTTGGTCGACGGAGGAAAGCCTTCGTCGATCAGATGGTATCGAGGCCGGAGTTCGGCGCGTGGATAGATGCCACCGCAATGATTGGCCGTGGGCTTTTCAACTTGCCAAGAATCAAAAATCTGCACCTCGTACAGCCCCTGCAGCTTGACTCCGGAATTGGACCGCTCGGCAATCAGGAACTCCAGTCGCACATGCACATCGCCCCAATGATCGCGTGTCACCAGATCGGCTGTCTTTCCGCTGGGCCCGTTTCGCAAGATCCCTTCGCCCGGCTGGCTGATCAGCCGTCGAGGGTTTTCGGGGTCCAGGCCCACATCCCCGACGATCGTCCATTCGGGATGCGGTTCGTCCCATGCGTGCAGACTGTCGGACAAGGCGTAGATGGGCTGGACCGGTTCGATTCCCAGTTGCACGGCTCGTTCCATCATCGGGTGCAGGTCATCGACCAACGGGAAATCGACACCGGCTTGGAACAGTCCCTCCAACACGTCGGGATCGTTCACACAGCACAGATTGATAGTGATGCCGGCTTGCTTGAGTCGCCGCATCTGTTCGGGCGTCCCGCTACGGCGCAGCAATTGGATAAACGCGTCGCCCTTCTCGATGGTCTGATCGACGTACAGATCCCAGTCATTTTGCCGCTGCATGTTGCAGATCAGGACATCCGGGAACACCTCGCGAGCGCCCGCTGCGGCTTCCGCACCGGCCGCCAAGAAAGCCTGGTACCCGCGACCGTGGTCGAGCACTTTCTGGGCCACTGCCGCGCCCAACGGACGACCGCCCTTCAGGTGCAGGTTCAGCCAGATGTTGTGAGGCATCATCGGTAGGGTTTCGTCCAGGGTAGGAATCCGTTCCCCGGCGAACCTTGGATGTTTCCAGCTACCGGCGTCCAGGCTTTTG
>SKVE01000673.1 GCA_007129635.1 Planctomycetaceae bacterium | reverse complement strand
TCATGGAGCGGAATTTCGGGGTTCGCTTGGATGCGGCGACGGAAGTCAATCATTGCATCGGATCGAAAACTGCACTGGCCATGTTGCCCGCGTGCTTCATCAATCCGGGCGACGTCACCCTGATGACCGTGCCCGGATATCCGGTGGCCGGGACACACACACGTTACTACGGCGGATCGGTGTACCGTTTGCCGCTGGTACCCGAAAACGATTTCCTGCCGGATCTGGATGCCATCCCGAGTGACATCACCCGCCGCGCCAAACTACTGGTGTTGAACTATCCAAACAGTCCGACCGGCCGAGTGGCAACGCGCGAGTTCTATGAACGAGTCGTCGACTTTGCCTGCGATCATCAATTGGTTGTGATCCAAGACGCGGCACACATCATGCTCACCTTCCAGGGGCAGCCGCTGAGCTTCCTGCAGGTTCCCGGGGCTCGCGATGTGGGGGTCGAAGTCCACTCGTTGTCCAAAGGCTTCGACATGATCGGTTGGCGGATCGGTTGGGTTTGCGGGCATCCACGCCTGGTTCAGGCGCTGGCCGATGTGAAGGACAACAGCGACTCGGGACAATTCATCGCCATCCAAAAGGCCGCCGTTACCGCGCTGGATGATGACACGATCCCCCAACGCGTGAACGACAAATACCGCCGCCGCATGGAGAAGCTGGTCGCGGCGCTCACGACCTGCGGGTTTCGCTGCCAGATGCCGGGTGGGTCCTACTTCCTGTATACCCCCGCGCCGCGTGGCGCACGGGGCGGCATCGAGTTCGCCAACGCGGAAACTGCCAGCCAGTGCCTGATTACGGAACAATCGATCGTCACCGTCCCCTGGGACGATGCCGGAGCATTTCTGCGATTTTCGGTGACCTACGAAGCGGCTGACCAACAGGCCGAAGATGCTTTGATGGCCGAGACCGTTTCGCGATTGCAACAGCTTCGATTGGTCTTTTGAATCAACCGCCTACCGGACTCTTCCGTTCGCTCCATCGCAGTTCGTCGCTACGTTCCAGCAGACGCTTGGTCAAAAAGTGGACGATGGCACGGTTCACTGGCAGGCTGCGATCGGTCAGCGCACTGCCTTGCAACGAAGTCGGCGCCTGGATCAGAAACAGATCCCGCAGACGTTCCGCCTCTTTGGGGTCCTTGTCCGGAGGCGGCCGCATCCTTTCGATGCGGTCGTGCATCCGTTTGACACTGCCCGCAAACCGTGGATCTTCAGCACCAACGGCAAACATCAAGGACAGCCGTTCTCGGATCGTCGGGTGGTTGAGTGACTTTGTGGCGCTCATTCTGCGGTAAGATTCGACTGGCGACAGCAAAACCAAGGCCTTGACGTCTTGCCCTTGCTTGTACGCTGGCGTGATCGGCCAAGCCCAATCACGCACCGCCCATTCCATCGCAATGATGCAACCCACCTCGGCAGCAATCACCGTCAACATCTCGATGTTCACTTCGCCGGCGTTATGCTTCTTCATCAGTTCGCTCTTCGCCGCTTCCAGATCCAGCCAAATACGACTGATGTCGTCCCGGTCGAGGTCGTCTACCGTAACCGTCTTCGTCGCTCCCGTGGTATCCCCCTGGACACGGCGAGTCGTGCTGCGGCCGTGGCCCCGCAGATCGATGACCATCGATGCATGGCCAAGCGTCTGGAGCCCGACGGCCAGAAAACTCCAATCGCTCCCTTGCCCTTCCCAACCGTGCACCATGATGATCGGGACCGTTTCCTTGCCCTGGCGAATCTTCTCCTGAGGCCCGTAGTACTCGCAGTGGATCCGCCATCCATCGCGAGTATTCAGAGTCATCGAGACCGGCTCTGGCGGCTTGGCTTCTTCCTGCTTGGATCTTGTTGTCGGTGCCTTCGGTTTGACCGGTGGCTTCTGAGCTGGCGGTTGAGTCGCTGCAGGGGTCCTCGGAGGCTGGACAGACGGCGGCTGACCTGGCGGTTGAGTAAACGGTGGTTTCGAAGGAAGTTGTGCCCAAGCGGAAGCGGTCAGCAAGCAACACATCACCACCATCAACATGCAGGACCAAATACCCCAAACGTGAGAACCCCAACCTGCAACATCACAGCCATCATTTCGTTTCATCGCTCTTCTCCCTTCTCGACGCCAAGAATCTGTTGCGCTACCTCTTGTATCCTAGATGGCCAAACTGGAAGCGTCAAGAAATCATCGGAACACGTTAGAAGCGGTACTCGAGACCCAGATTCAACCCGTGAGCGTAGAAATGAGTCGAATTGAAGTTGAACGCAGGGTGGACGGCGTTGGGGGGCGGCTGTGGCCCGAAGAAACGGCTGTCGACCATCGTATCGATTTGATCGCCAGGGCGCAACACGCTGCTGAAGAACATCAGGCTGTAGCCCACGGACAATTTGACGCGATCCACAGGATGATAAAATAGCTTGATCCCCGTGTCGTGCATGTACGAAAACGTGTCCCTCGTGTGGACGCCCGCATTGCTGCCCTGCTGGACCAGCAGGCCCGAGTTTGGACGGTTCGGATCGGTCGCTCCGCTCAACTCCGCCCGCTGGTTCATGTTGCCAAAACCAAACTTAGTCATCAGCTCCAATCCCCAGCAGCCCCTTTGGTAACGGCCTTGAATACCAAAGTGACCTCCGTGGAATTCATTTCTTGTTTGAAACGAATCGCGAACACTAAGCGAACTAACGGCCGTTGTCGTGCCGGTCGAGCTGCTGTTGGACTCGATCAACAGGCTTTCGTTCAAACGGCCCATTTGGTAACCGAAGAGAAAGTCCAGGCGTGAATTACCGGTCCGCATCATCAAGCAACGCAGGAAGGCGTCTGCTGCCAGGAACTCAGATTCAGTGACCACCTGGATTTGGCCCCGGGTGGTCCCTTGTGTCCCCATGTTGTCGATGACCAACGCCTCTTGTTGACCGCTCGCATCGTCGAAGAAGGGGCGAGCGAAAAAAGGCAGGTCGCCTGAGTTCAGTTCGAACCGGTTTTTCGCTTCCCCGATCGAAACGAAACGCCCGCCGATGCCCAGGCACTGACAATCGTCCAGCCACATGCCGAACTGCAACCGTCCGCCAGGTCGCGCTTGCTCACTGACGGTGCCACCGCCGAACAACACGGTGGCTTCAGGAAGAACCCCTGGATCATTCCCCGTCACCAAAGCTGGGTAAAAGCGAGACTCGCGCCACCAGAGCAGGAACTCCAACTCCACCCAGAACCTTTCGACACATAGTGGTTCGTAACAGCCACCGCCGATCCCACAGCCAGCGCTGACCCCACAGCCCATGCCGCCTCCGCAATCGCCACCGACTTGAGAGCCGCCATACTCCATCATGTAACCGCCATGATCGAAGGCTCCGAATCCCTCCATACCGGGCTGATAACTCGGAGCGTCCATCAG
>SKVE01000610.1 GCA_007129635.1 Planctomycetaceae bacterium | reverse complement strand
CGGGCGATGTATTCCAAGTCAATTTGGCGCAACGGCTGCTGTACCCTGCTGTCGACCAGGCAGCCCGATTGTACCTGCGTCTGCGGCGTCGCAACGCCGCTCCGTTCGCCGGTTATTTCGACTTGGACGATTTCCAGATCGTCAGTGCTTCGCCCGAGCGATTCCTTTCGGTTCGACAGGGGCGAGTCGAGACGCGGCCCATCAAAGGAACACGTCGGCGGATGGGGCGTCCCGAAGCCGATCTTTACGCCGCCGATGACTTGCAGCAAAGCGAGAAGGATCGCGCAGAGAATGTGATGATCGTGGATCTGCTGCGCAACGACCTCTCGCCCGTCTGCTTGCCGGATAGCATCTGCGTCCCGCAGTTGTGCGGCTTGGAGATCTATCCCTACATCCAGCATCTGGTCTCGGTGGTAACCGGCACCTTGCGTCCCGAGGCGACCGTGTTGGATCTTCTGCGGAGCTCGTTTCCAGGCGGCTCGATCACCGGAGCGCCCAAGGTGCGAGCCATGCAGATCATCGCCGAATTGGAACCGACCGCTCGCGGCGCGTACTGTGGTTCGTTGGGTTACCTCGGCTTTGACGGCACGACGGATCTGAGTATCCTGATACGCACCATCACGGCTGGTCGAGGCTGGTGGCAGCTTCCTGTGGGTGGCGGAATTGTCGCCCAATCCGAACCAAGCCGAGAATACGAAGAAACGTGGCACAAGGCCACTGGATTGATCCGGGCTCTGCAGTGATCCTGCTGATAGACAACTACGACAGTTTCGTCCACAACCTGGCTCGCTACTTGGTCCAATTGGGGCAAGTCACCCGTGTCGTGCGCAACGACGCGATTACGCTGCGCGATGTGCGGCGGATGCACCCCGACGCGTTGGTCTTATCGCCCGGTCCCTGTACGCCGGCCGAAGCCGGGATATCGATCGAGCTGGTCCAGCAACTCCATGCGACCGTCCCGATCCTGGGCGTTTGTCTGGGGCACCAGGCGATCGCCGCTGCCTTTGGTGGGCAAGTGGTCCGTGGCCAACCGATGCACGGTCGAACGAGTCAAGTTTTTCACGACGGTCGAGGCGTGTTCGCCCATCTGCCTCAACCACTGACGGCCTGCCGGTACCATTCGTTGGTCGTCGACCAAGCCACCCTGCCCGATTGCCTGGAAGTATCAGCACGAACGGCCGACGGTACCGTCATGGCCTTGCGGCACCGTCAGTATCTGACCGTCGGGGTCCAATTTCATCCCGAATCGATCTTGACCAGCGACGGTTATGCCCTGTTGGCTCAGTTCCTCAGCTTGGCCGGGCTGCGAATCCCTGAATGCTTGCCCGCAGCAAATCCGATCCCACCAAGCACCGTTCCCGAAACCGGCGGAAGCGGTCATAATGCAGGGGTCTGAACTCGGAAAGCCCAGCGGAAGGCAGTTTCTGCAAGCAGGTCCTTTAGTCGACAACGAGAGTCACGTGATCCTGGAAGGTATTGTCACGACCGTCAACTCCGATGGCGACGCGAACATCTCGCCGATGGGGCCGCTGGTCGACCAACAGATCACGCAATTCGTGCTGCGGCCCTACATCTCGTCGCGCACCTACCGGAACCTCAAACGTGTCGGGCAAGGCGTGCTGCACGTCACCGATGACGTCTACCTGCTGGCTCAATCCGCCGTGCATCAGTTGGATCCGCTGCCCAAGCTGGTCAAGGCCAAAGTGGTACAGGGTTGGGTTTTGGCCGAGGCATGCCGCTGGTACGAATTCGAAGTCAGCTCGCTGGATGACCGTGCCGAGCGGACAACGATCGCCTGTCGCGTGGTAGCGAAGGGGCGTATCCGAGACTTTTTTGGGTGGAACCGAGCGAAACATGCGGTGGTAGAGGCGTCGATCCTGGCGACTCGCATCCGATTCCTGCCACCCGAACAGATTTTGCAGGATTTCCGTCGACTGGCCGTGCTGGTCGACAAGACAGGCGGGCCTCAGGAACGCAAGGCGTTCGAGTTCCTGGACCAGTATGTGCGGCAGACCCTGCAGGATGGTCCGATGGGGAAAGGGGCGTGAACCGATGGATTCGATCGGCGATCGCTCGAGATCGGTTGGCGATTCGAACTCGCCCAAGACACAGGACTGCCTCGCCGCGGAAGTCCAGGTGACCGCGCCCAGCCGACTGCATTTCGGCTTGCTATCTTTTGGCCACGACACCCGACGCCAGTTCGGCGGCATCGGGCTGATGATCGACCACCCTGCGATCCGTTTGCGGATCACGAGAGCTTCGCATTTTGTCATCGATTCCCAGGTGTCAGACGCTGGTAAGACGGTGCCGCAGCGCGACGATCGTGAGTTGCTGGCGCGCCGAGTTCGCGAATTTGTCCGACGCTGGGTCCGATTTCACGGCCAGGCCGAATTGCCCGCATGCCGTATCCTGATCGAAGACGCCCCGCCGCAACATGTGGGGCTGGGTACCGGCACCCAATTGGCGTTGTCCGTGGCCGCCGGCTTGAACGCCATGCATCGGATCGAGAAGACGACAGCGGTCGAGCTGGCGATGAGCGTCGGTCGAGGGCTGCGATCGGCGGTGGGAACGTATGGCTTTGTCCAAGGCGGATTGATCGTCGAACGTGGTAAGCTGCCGGGCGAACCGATCGCACCGCTGGACTGCCGCCTGGAATTACCAGCGCCGTGGTGCGTGGTATTGGTCCAGCCCGAGGTCTCCAGCGGACTGTCCGGGCCGGCCGAACAGCAGGCGTTTGCCAAGCTGCCGCCGGTACCTGTCAACACGACCGAACAATTGGTCGATGAAATTCGTCTGTGCACGGTACCGGCGGCGGCGAGCGGGGATTTCGAAGCGTTCAGCGAGAGTGTTTATCGCTACGGACGCCTTGCCGGTCAGTGCTTTGCCTCGATCCAAGGCGGACCGTACAACGGCCCCTACCTGCAGCGATTGGTCGACACGATCCGGGCCCTGGACGTGCGGGGAGTTGGCCAGAGTTCTTGGGGCCCCACGCTGTTCGCATTGCTGCCTGACAACGAGGCCGCCGAACGTTTTCAGCGTCGTCTGCGGGAAACGCTCGCCCCCCCATGGCCCGCGACGATGACCACCCCCTTGAATCGGACGGGCGCGCAAATCACCCGTGCTTCACCTAGCGAGGGTCCCCGCTAAATCTTGGAGGAACCACGGTCGCCAGACCAGGAACCCCCGCACGCTAGCGAGTGCAGCTACCCCTGGAACCTCCTCGACATCCCCACGTGGCTCGGGATCTCCGAGGCCGACGCGGTTTTGTTACGGCCTCGTAGAGTCTTCGGCTGTAAGATGCGCGCACCGTGCGCGCATCTTGTAGAACGGAATTCATTCCGTTCCGAACGGAATGAATTCCGTTCTACTCGGGTTG
>SKVE01000275.1 GCA_007129635.1 Planctomycetaceae bacterium | reverse complement strand
TGCGCTGAAACAGACCACGCCGTCCGCCGACCGTCGAGCGACATCTCGCAGCGATGCTCTCGATCAGACCGAACGTCGTTACCTGATCCAACTGCTGCAGCAGTATCGAGGCAACGTCAGCGAGGCGGCGAAAAAGGCAGAGATGTCCCGTCAAGGCTTCCATAAAATCCTGAAAAAGCACGGCATCTCGGCTGCCCAATACCGCGAGTAGCTCGTCTTCGTGGCAACGCCTGGCGTCACTGTCGCCAATCGGCGACACATATCACCATGGTACATGTCTCGTCGCAGCGTGCACTTGGATCGGCAACGCGTCAAAAACCTGAGGACGGGTGTTTTTTCCTGGCACGCAGCAGCCTTGTTGATCCGGGGCCTTGCGATCGTGAGCGAACGAACGGGCCAACCGATACCAGCGGACTGGTTGCCACGGATCCCGTGGCGAACAACGTTTGATTTCGAGGGCCTTTGGCACGCAAGATGCATTGCTCATGGTTTGTCCACAGGCAGGCTGGACCGGTAGGGCCCGGTGCAAGCAGCAACCATCTGGCGGCTGTTGCACCGGGCTCATATCCGGTTCGTCCGAGGTAGTTTGATCTCGGGCGGGCACCGGTCATTGACGACTGCTGCCTGCCCACGGAAATCGATGGCAGGAGGCGTCCGATGCACAGCCTGAGTAGGAGCCAGTTGGACCTTCTAGCAGCGCGGTTGGCCGAGGAGGGTTCGGGACGAGTCCAAGAGGTGCGGATCGAACCGAACGAAGAGGGCGTGGTCGTCCATTGTCGCAGTCGGCACTACTATGGACTGCAGGTCATTCTTGCTGCCCTGAACGAGTTTGCTCGAAGCGATCAAACCAGTTCCCCGCTGTGTTTACGAGCCGAGATTCACGGCCAACACTTTGATCTTCCCATCGAACGATGCAGCTTGCAGACGGCCGAGGAACCGAAAGGAAGACCAGCCATGATGATCAGTGAAGAAGGCAAGGACCGAAAAATCGTCGTCACCGAGTCGGATATGCGCCGCCTGAGCCAAATGCTGGCATCCGAGTTTGCCGCGGCGGTGGTTCCTGGCCGATACCTTAATGACTTACGGGCCGAACTTCAGCGCGCCGAGGTCGTGGCGGAAGATCAGATCCCCGACGATGTCGTGACCATGGACTCGACGGTGATCCTGCGAGACCTGGATACGGGCGAGCAGGAGACGTTTACCCTGGTCTACCCGTCGCGCGCGAACATAGCCAAGGACAGATTGTCAGTGCTCGCACCCGTCGGCACCGCCATCCTGGGCTTTTGCGTGGGAGATGTCGTGCGCTGGGCAGTGCCCGACGGATACCGGCGATTGCGAATCGAACAGGTCGTGTACCAGCCCGAGCGGGCAGGAGTTCTGCAAGGCTGAATTTTTTTCGGGAGAGTGAATTATGGGATGGAGCCTTGTCGCTGCGGTTTGGATCAGCGTGACAAGTCCGGGAGTACCGATCCCTGGAAACGATCGAGCTCATCAAGAACAGGTGTTCCAACGCTACTGGGGAACCGAGTTCGTTTGGAGATACGACGACCTACCGAACGAAGGTGGTGTGGAAGAGGAGCGAATTCCTTATTCCGGAGACATCTACCTGGATCGTCAGGGTGGGACGCTGAACGTGATGCGGTTGTACGATCGGGCCTTTCATGGCGGTCGCATGCTGGCCACCGCTCACGAGCAATGGGATATCGACGCGTATAAGCAGCCAACGAATGCTCGGTTAGCTCAAGTATTTCGCAGACGCTCCCCACGCATGGAAATTCCGAACTGGCATGGGCACTGCAATGGATGGGCTGCCGCCGCCATCCGACACGCGGAACCCGAACGCAGCGTCCAACGCAATGGCGTGGTTTTCTCGCCAGCGGACATCAAAGGGTTGTTGGCAGAATTGTACATCTACAACGACGTCTTAGATCTCTCGGGATCCAGCCAGAATATCCAAGCCGGATTGCTACACGCGGTCGTTGCCAACTGGATCGGGCGAGGATCTTATGGTTTGGGCCTGGAAGCAGATCCCGGTCCGGAGAAATGGAATTATCCAGCCTACGCCTTCGAAAGCAGCACCGTACGACGCTCCGCGAACTCCGTCGATGTTCGAATGACCTTGCGTTACGCCAAAGATAGCCAAGGAGAATACCAACAAAGTCCGCGGATCGAACGGCAGAAGCATTTCTTCTATCGGCTGGATTTGAACAGTCGCGGTGAGATCACTGGCGGCACCTTTCACCGGAATAGCGAACGAATCGATATGCTTTGGATTCCCCTCCACCCCAAGCCGTCCCGCCAACCGGGCAACGAGCGGGGCAACCCGCATCTGGATGTTGACAAGATTCTGGCGATCTGGCGTGAATCGGTGCCTGAAGAGACCCGCCGCAATTGGCTGGTCGTCGATCCTTCGCCCAAGGATGTGGTGCCCGATGCTGTCACCAGCGGGTCGATGATTCCCGTCCAGATCACCGGGGGGATTTCGCCCCGTATGGCCCGCGCAGCGGCGCCCTAACCAAACGAGACTGACGCCGGAGAACAACGCGGGGTGGATCATCCGATCTGCCCCGCGTTTTTTATTGGAAAAAAGGGGTGGGCCCCCTTTGGCGTTCCTGCAGGCATGGAGTTAAAATGGGTTGAGATTGTGAGTGCGGGAGCCGGGCACCTACCTTTCAAAACCCTCGCGGAGACCCTAATGGCAGACGATCTGCTCCAGGCGGTAGAGCAACTGGACGAAAACATGCGCAGCGTCGTGCTGGGCAAACCCGAAGTGGTCAGGATGTGTTTGATCGCGTTGCTGGCGGGCGAGCATGTTCTGTTAGAAGACGTGCCCGGCGTCGGTAAGACGCTGGTGGGCAAAGCCTTGGCTAAAAGCCTGCGCGGCCAGTTCTGTCGCCTGCAGTTTACGCCGGATCTGCTGCCCAGCGATATCGTGGGAAGCAGCCTGTTCAATTCGAAGACCTCCGAGTTCGAATACAAAGAAGGGCCGATCTTCGCCAATGTCGTGCTGGCCGACGAAATCAATCGCGCTCCGCCAAGGACCCAGAGTGCCCTATTGGAAGCGATGAGCGATTGTCAGGTATCCGTGGACGGCGTGACCTATCCATTGCCCCGACCGTTTATCGTCATCGCAACCCAAAATCCTTTCGAATTCGAGGGTACGTACTCGTTGCCCGAGAGCCAATTGGATCGGTTCCTGGTGCGGATCTCGATGGGCTACCCGGATCGGGAGGCCGAACGGCAGGTGCTCGCCTCGCATCGGGACGGCGAGCCGGTCGAGTTGCTGCAGCCGGTGCTGGCCGCCGCTCAGGTGGTCGAGGTGCAAAAGGCAGTGCGCCGCGTCCGCGTCGACGATTCGATCTACGAGTACTTGTTGGATAT
>SKVE01000977.1 GCA_007129635.1 Planctomycetaceae bacterium | reverse complement strand
GTTGGGACTCTGTCCCGACCGGGTCGGATCAGAGACCCAACCTACTTTGGTTGCGGCCAAGCGAAGCGCGGCCGCGTTAAGAAGAGAGGTGTTGTGATGACTTGCCGAACGGTGACCGTGCTGGAAACCATTTCTTTTTCCGACCGTTTCCCGCGTTTCCCGGCGATGATGTGGGGGCTGGCTGTCTCGCTCGCATTGATTTCCGGGGGGCAGGCGTCGTGGGGTGTTGCGGCCGAGCCGCCAACGGATCGAGGCCCAAACTTCTTGCTGATCTTCACGGACGCCCAGGGATACGGCGACGTGTCGACGTATCAGCCGACCGACGTTCAGACCCCGCACATCGATCGGATCGCCGCCGAAGGCATGCTGTTCACCACCATGCGGGCCAATTGTACGGTCTGCTCGCCGTCGCGCGCGGCGCTGTTGACCGGTCGTAACGCGGACCGAGTCGGCGTGCCGGGGGTGATCCGCACGCATCCCGAAAACTCCTGGGGTTACTTGGCGCCCTCGGTTCCGACCTTGGCCGATGAACTGAATCAAGTCGGGTATCACACGGCAATCGTCGGAAAATGGCACCTGGGTCTCGAATCCCCGAACACGCCGAACGAGCGCGGCTTTGATTTCTTCCATGGATTCTTGGGCGACATGATGGACAGCTATGTGACGCATCTCCGCCATGGAAACAACTACATGCGCCGCGATGGGCAGGTCATCCAACCGGAGGGGCATGCTACCGATTTGTTCTCCGATTGGGCGATCGATTATCTGCGCGATCGGGCTCGCCAGCCGGACGAACCGTTCTTTCTGTATCTCGCTTACAACGCACCCCATTTTCCGATCGAGCCGCCGGACGAGTGGCTCGAGCGAGTTCGCCAGCGATCCCCAGTTGCCTGAGAAGCGGGCGCTGAACGTGGCCTTTGTCGAGCACATGGATGATGGGATCGGTCGCGTGTTGGCCGCTTTGGACGAAACGGGACTGGCTGGCAACACGATGGTCGTTTTCACCTGTGACAATGGGGGCTCGCTGCCCCATGCCCAAAACAACGATCCGTGGCGAGACGGCAAGCAGAGTCACTATGATGGCGGGCTCCGCGTCCCGTTCATGGCCCGATGGCCCGATCGCATCGCTGCCGAGTCGCGCAGCGATTATGCCGGTCTGGTCTTCGATTTGTTCCCCACCTTCCTGGAACTGGCTGGCGCGCCCCTGTGCGACGAACTGGATGCGGTCAGTCTGGTCCCGATCCTGGACGGCGGCACGATCGACGAGCCTCGCGAGCTGTATTTTGTACGGCGCGAGGGGGGACCGGCTTATGGTGGGAAAAGTTACGAGGCGTTGATCCGCGGCGACTGGAAGTTGTTGCAGAACGATCCCTACAGTCCCCTGGAACTGTACAATCTGAAGGACGACCCCCAGGAACAGAACAACCTGGCCACCAAGGCGCCGCGCATTTTGCGGGAGATGTCTGCCGCCCTGCGGCTGCACATCCAACGCGCCGGCGCCGTGCCTTGGCAACCCTAAGGCCTACGTTCCGATATGTCGCCATAAGATGACGCATTCAGACCAGAGAACGCTATCCAGCACGGTCAGGATGCGGAATCAGGATGCGAACGTTCGCCTGTCACCAATAATGCTACGGGGAAATCTGCCAGGATATGGCTGATGGGTAAGCGTCGGTCATCCAGGGGGCAGGTTTGGCCGGTGAACCAGTGCTTAAAGACCGAGGGCATGCTTGGCGGCAGGACGATGCTGGTCCCTTGCCAAACCGAGGCACCGATGGGAACGGTCGCTGGCGCATTTTTATCGGAAGCAGCGGTCAATTGCGCAAGCAAACGTGGGACCACCACGATGGCGATTTGTTCAGGTCGTCCATCCTCCGCAGCCAACTGGCGGGCAAACGCGCATAGATGCTGCGCGCGGTCTCCTTCGATTTCCAGCGGGATGTATCGGCCCTGCTGAAACAAGGCCTCGTGCATCTGCCGACATTGCAGCGTCCGCCAAGTCACGAAGAACTTCAAGCGTGGATCGCGAGGCGTTGCGCCTAGCTTTCTGGCCAATTCCTGCAGCGCCGCGTCCCCCGGCTCGATTTGGGTTTCGAGTTCTTGCAAGACTTGACGACGATACTCGAAATCGACCGGGCGCCGGTTGTCGGGGTCGACCAGGCTGAAGTCCCATAGCTCTTGGCCCTGGTAGATGTCGGGTATGCCGGGCGAGGTGAGTTTGAGCAGCACCTGCGACAGCGCGGTGTACAGGCCAGCATCAAGCACCGTTTCGTGAAACTTGCGAAAGGCCTTCAGGAAGCGGTTCTTGGGATCGTTGCGCAACGCTGCGCGAACGAACTGCCGAACGGCCTCGTCGTAATCCGGATCGGGAGCGAGCCAACTGGTATGGGCTTTGGCTTCGTGCGTCGCCTTTTCCAGGTACTGGACTATGCGTTCGATCAGCTCCTGGTGCTGGTCTTCGTCGGGCGACTGCAGCGGCCAAATGCCAACAAGCGTCTGGTAGAACAAGTACTGGTCGTTTGGGCTTGGCGCCGGCTGGCCCTCGACGTCGTGAAGCAGCAGGCGATGCGAACGGGCCCACTGATTGACGGCCCTCCGCCAGGCTTTGGGCATTTCGGCCAAAACGCTGATGCGTGCGCGGGTATCTTCGCTGCGTTTCGTATCGTGGCTCGAGGTGCAGATCATCGATGCGGGATGCATCTGTTGACGGGTTTGATTCTCTTCGTGAAACTGCTGGACGGTCCATGCTGGACGGGCCGGTTCCCCACCGACTTCGTTCGCCGACGTCAAAGGATAGTAACGGTAGAACGCCGTATCCTCGACTCCCTTCGCCACGACCGGACTGGTCACCTGCTGGAATCGACCGACGAAAAAATCCCTTTGCCGCCGGACCGAATCGTTCAGATTGGGTGGTTCTTGCAATAGCAGCACGCCGCGGATGAAATCGAATTCCCCGATGCCCATCGCTGGATTCAGTCGCTTGGCTCGCGCCACCGCCCGCCCGATCACTTCGCGGTCCCGGTCGGTCACCGATTGTCCGTGGATGTAGGTCCGGTACACGGGGAACGATGCCAGGATCGCCCGCAACGCAGCTCGCAGTGCGTTCAGCGTAAAGTCCCGTGACGATCGATGGCGCTCGGAGATCCGATTCAATCGATGAGCCAACAAGTGTAGTTCGCTGGACATCGAGACGCGCAGGATCAGCAACTTACAGCGATAGGCGATATGCAGAAAATTGGTCGGCTCCTGGGTGAATCGGCTGTAGATCTTCACAAGTTCATCGAACCCATCCGGGTCGATCAACATACCACCTGCCGAGTTCAGGAAATCGTAGCCCGTGGTCCCGGCCGTGGGCCACTCGACGGGGATCGGTTCATCTGGCC
>SKVE01000603.1 GCA_007129635.1 Planctomycetaceae bacterium | reverse complement strand
GTTTCTGGATCACAAGATCCTGGATGCAGGAGTTATTCAGGAATTGGGTGAAGAACTGTATGGGCTGGTGGACCGATCCGGTGTCAAGTCGCTGCTGTTGGATTTTAAGAACGTGGAATTCCTGAGCAGTGCGGCGCTGAACAAGTTGATCATCCTGGACAAGAAGGTGAAACAGAACACGGGGCGGCTGAAGCTGTGTCATCTGGAACCGGGCATCCGAGAGGTTTTCGTCATCACTCGGCTGAATCAATTGTTCGAGATCCACGACACGGTGCAAGAAGCATTGAAAGCCTATTGAGTCTTGCGATGGACAAGAAGAGCAAGAAAAAATTGGACACCATCCGGCAGCGGCTTCAATTGCTGCGTCAGCAATTGGCCGGCGCTAAGAAGCAGCAGGACGAACCGGACGAGCTCCAACGGCTGTCGGAAGAGATTTCGCGACTGGAAGACGAGGCGGAGCGTCTGAAAAACGCGTAACCATCGGCCATCCGATTTTCTGACCATCGATAAGCAGGCCAGGGTCGGCGGTCGAGTTCAATCACCGGCACCCAAGATCACCGCCACTTGGATTTCGCGTCCTTCTCGGATCACGGTCAGCACGGTTTCCTCGCCCGGTCGCTTCTGATCAACGATGGACAGCAGATCGTCCGCTACCCGCACTCGCTGGCCGTCGACGGCGATGATCAGATCGGCCGTGCTACGATCGATTTGGGTTTCCTCGTACACGAACGGCCCACGACGTTGCTGTTGTCGCACCAGTCGGAAACCACGCAGACCGGCCTGTTCTGCAGGCCCACCTGGGGCTAAGGTCGCGATGACCAACCCTTGCTCGACTTGGTAGACGCGCGTGATTCCCAGATCCGGGCGGATCACGCGACCGTTTTCGATCAACTGCGGCACGACTCGCTGGATATTGTTCACCGGGATCGCGAAACCGACGCCCGTATTCTCACCGGTGCGACTGGCGATGGCCGTATTCATCCCGATCAGACGCCCGCGACTGTCCAACAGCGGGCCACCGGAGTTTCCTTGATTCAAGGCCGCATCGATCTGGATAATCGATTTCATCATCCTCGAACGTCGCGACGGAAGGGAACGATTCAAGCTAGAGATAATCCCCACGGTCATGGTACGTTCCAGACCAAACGGGTTGCCGATTGCCAAGACCTTCTGTCCAACTCGCAAATCATTCGAGCTACCCCATCTGACCGGATGCAGCGCCTCGGCTGGCGCGTCGATTT
The DNA here is from genome assembly GCA_007129635.1 of Planctomycetaceae bacterium. GTDB lineage: Bacteria > Planctomycetota > Planctomycetia > Pirellulales > Pirellulaceae > SKKK01. The sequence continues at coordinate 2,142 of SKVE01000603.1, read as the reverse complement.
TCAAGACGGCGATATCATAAACGGTATCGGCCCCCATCAACGTGGCGGGAAACGTCTGGCCATTGAACAAGGTGACCTGGATTTCTCGGGCTCCTTCGATCACATGGGAATTGGTCAATACATGCCCTTCCCGGTCAAGGATCGACCCCGATCCGGCTCCTTCGGCCGACGATTCCACCGAAAAGAAAAACGTGTCCAGCCGGCCAGCTCGCGTGGTGATGTTGACCACACTGCGATTCACGTTCTCGTAGACATAAACGTTGACCAGTTCATCCGGAGTCAAATCTCCCTCAAAAGAAGCGGAATACATTGCTGGCTGTGCGTCCTGCGCACGCACCGTGGGCTCGAGCAATGTGGTGGTCCACCATTGCCAAAACCCGGCACCGATCAAGGCGGAAAGCAGGCAGAGAAGCACCGTCGACTTCATAGCGCAACTCCTTTCATACTAGCAACTTGCGTATCTCAAGCGACTTCATTCCTCAAAATTGTAACAGACTGGGGCGGGACTGCCCAGAACGATTCCTTCCCCGCCCCGACCGTAAAGAATCCGACGGATCGTCTCGCTTCATCTACGGTGACTCGACCGCTCAGGCCGATAGAAGAGGATGGCGCGCTGCGCGGAAGGACCGTCAGCTCACCGGCGAACCAACCTTGTGACTAAGGCTTTTGCTTTTTACAGGGGGTTCGCGTCGTCCATCAACGCGGCTTTATTTCTCGAAGTGGCATGGCAACCATGAACAGTTTGCAACGAAAAATCAACGTTCTGGGTGTGGCGACGTGGGTTTTCGCGTTCGGTTCATCGACGGGGAACGTCGTTGCCCAGCCGATCCTTGGCGGGATCAGCGGACGAGAGATTCGGGTTCCCGGATGCGAAAGCCTCGGCCGGGCACCCGTGATCACATCGGTGCGTCTACAGCCCGGTGCCACTCGGCTGGCCGTGGCCGGTGATGATCACTTGGTTTCGATTTGGGATTGGGCGGAAGATCGTCTGGTGTTCCAGTTACGAGGACATCAGGATTGGGTCCAGAGCTTGGCATTTTCTCCGGACGGTCGTGTATTGGTGTCGGCAGGCAACGATCGGCGAGTCATCTTCTGGGACACCCACAACGGCCAACGACTGGGCGATCTCGAGTCGCTACCGTTCGCCGTGACTCAGCTCAGTTTCAACCATCGTGGGGATCAACTGGCGGTGACGGGATTCGACTGTGGAGTTCGCGTTTACGATGTGGTCCGCCGGCGAATGGTACGCACGCTGGAGGGTTCCAGTGCCGATCTAAGGGCGTTGGCATATTCGCCCGATGACCGCTGGATCGCCGTCGGCGGTCGGGACGGCAGGATCTCGGTCTGGCGAACGGACGATGGGGAACGGGTGTCGCACTATGCGGCTCATCGCCAACGAGTTCGCGATCTGGCATTTTCACCGCTGGGCGAACAACTGGTATCGTGCGGCGAGGACCGTCGCGTGCATGTTCGCTGTCTGAGGGAGGGGCGAGGTTTCGATCTGCCATCGTCCTCGGGCAAGGTTTACGCATTGACCTTTTTCAGTCCGACACACTTAGCGACCGGCGGTAGCGACAATGTGGTCCGGCTGTGGGATTTAGAGAAACGCTCGCAGGTCGGCGAACTGCGAGATCATCACGGCAGCATCGCTGCTCTAGCCAGCAACGGGGATATCCTGGTTTCGGGCGGATTCGATACCACCATCCGACTCTGGGATCTGCAGGGACGCGTGGCCGGGCTACCACGGCGAGGCCCCGAGCGTCAGTGAAATCCGGAAAATCCGGCAGCAGTGCCATGCGCACTGGCCGGCGGGAAAGGGAAGCCCGCACAGGGAGGTGAATTTTGCGATTTCTCACACGTTTTCAGAAATGGCTCGTTACCACGAGTAAACGGGCGAGAACGCGCCGAAGGCGAATTCGCGACGAACATGCGCGGCGATGCCTGTTTGAAACGATGGAGGGCAGGCAACTGCTGGCCGCTGATCCCCTGTTCGTTGGCGCGGTGTATATCGAGGAGGATTTTGGGTCCGACGATCTGGGGGATACCTTCGTCATCACTTTCGAAGGCGGTGCGCCGGGAACTCAGTTGACTCGGGTGGAAATCGATGGAGATAAGGCGCCGTTTGGGCTGAGCCGTGGGGAT
>SKVE01001018.1 GCA_007129635.1 Planctomycetaceae bacterium | reverse complement strand
CTGGATCTGACTCCGGAAACTTTGCTGGACCGGCCCGTCCCCCGCATCCGCATCGATCAAGAAATAGTCTTGGGATTCTGCCGATTCCATGTTTTCGGTCAGCAGCAGACGCCCCAGTTCGTACGCTGCATCCGCATAACGACGCTCGGCGATCGCCCGCTCCGCCCGCATCATGGGCCTTCGCACATCGCTGGGCGGCGTTTGAAAAACGCTGATGCCATCGTCAGCAAAGCCCTGGGAACCAGTACTTACTGACCATGTTAGCACCCCCAGAAAAAACGACAGCATGATGTGGACCGGATTCAGTTTAAGCGTGCGATGCCCGGATTCTTGTGAAAATCGCATCGATTGGTTGCTCCAGATTCAACGGAAAGTCGTGTCCGTCGGTGACATACCGAAGGGGAAGTTGACCACGTTCATAGTATAAGGCGCGACGGAGAGGAGCAAGCGCCACACGTTCAGGACCAGGCATCCGCTTTGCTGCCGATGCATCCTTGAAACGCGTTTTGTCTTGAATTCGTCCGGCGATCAGCTTTGAGCCAAAACGTTCGTGTTGGCGGCGCGGTCATCGTGGACCGGCTGTCTCCGAAACTCGCACCGCCAAACATCTTGCGACCCCAACCGCATCCGCCGCTCGAAATGCGTCCGGTAATCCAGGTCGTGCCCGGCTGGTTTTTCATCCACGGGCAAGGGCCCCAGCAACCGAGTCGAAGCTTTTAATACCGCCAACGTCGCTTGGAAGTAGTCGTAGACATCGGTCCAGAAATGCAGTGTCCCCGAGGGCTGAAGCACCCTCTCGATCTGGGCGACAAACCGATCATTCATGATCCGGCGCCGCAGATGCCGCTTCTTCCACCAGGGATCGGGAAAATAGACGTGGACCGCCGCCGCACAACCGCCCGGCAACACCTCGGTGAACAATCGCTGCGCGTCCCCATGCACCACCATCGCATTGGGCCGCGCGCGTCGGGCGAGCTGGGCCGCTGCGTAGCGGGCGTACTTTCGCGCTATCTCGCACCCCAGGAAATTGTGATCGGCGTACGTTTCCGACGCCTGCGCAAGAAAAAGCCCCTTCCCGCTACCGACCTCGATCTCCAGCGGCTGATCCCGCTCGAATAACGTGGCCAACTCCAGCGGGATTGGTATCGCCTCGATGGCCGTCAAATGACGAGACAGATCCAGTTGCGGGTCGATCTTTCGAACGGCTCGTCGTCCCATGATCCAACCCGGCTCACGACTGTTTGGCGGTCAGTGCTTCCACCGGGATCGGAATGCCCTTGATACCGCCTTCCACCACCACGTTATTCCGCACGATCCCTTGGAAACGGCACACGATCATACGCCCTTTGCGAACCTTGGTCAGCTTGCTGATGAACACGAGCCGATCACCCGGAAGTACTGGATCACGAAACCGGACATCTTCCAATCCTCCAAAACCAACCATCGCAGCTCCCAGGAGTTCGTATTTTTGCACAAAGTAGCTGCACATTTGTGCCGCACCTTCCAGCATGACAACCCCCGGCATTAAGGGCATCCCTGGCATGTGGCCTCGCACCCAGAACTCGTCGTCCGTGATATCCTTGTATCCGATGCAGAGATAATTTTCCACATCCTCCAGTACGATGGCCGTCAACTGTTCCATTTCGAAACGTTGTGGATTGTAAAGCCGAATCGTCTCGATATCGGCCGTCGGCGAATCAAAGTCGATTGTCGTCAAGTCATACAACAGTTGTTTGCCTGTCACCTTTCGGCTCCTTCATGCTCCCTACGGCACCCGTTCATTCGATTACCCTGGAAGTGTCCTGCCAGAAACCTGCCTTGTTATGTACTGACCTTACGCCGCTTGGCCTTTCGAGCCTTCGCGTTTGCCGGACGTTTGCCATGATTGGCTTTTTTTACCTTGTGTTTTGGTTTTGCCATGATTTCCCTCGGATTCTTTGACGAAGTACGCTTTACGTGTTTTAGAACTTCGTTATACTAACAGCCTTGGTTCGCACTGGGAAGCGGTGATTTGGCAACCGCACCCCTGCAACGCCAGCACAACCGCCTCTTAGTGAGCCACGCCACTCCCCGCAAAGAGCTACATCTTTCTGGGCTCGGTGGGATTTGAAGTGTCTTGATCGAAAGAACGCTCGTTGTCGCTGGTGCCGGATGGCTGATTGCGGCTTGAATTGTCGCTTTGTTTCCCGGTGCTAACTCTCCGCTACTGTCGTGGCTGGCCGGAATTCGGAAAAAAAATTTCCGAACCGACGCGGTGGGCCGTTGACGGCGTTCGGAGATGTGCTTAAGCTTCCCTGTCCCGCTCCAAATTCACTTCGTGACAATTCACTTGGTGACACGGGGTGGGGGTGTCGATGGTGTGTTGGAGTGGATTGAGGGTTTAGAAGGAGTCAGGTGTGTCAGGAGCTTCGAGTCACGAGGTGATTCGCATTCGGATGGAGGCGTACGATCATGCGATCCTCGATCAGAGTGCGGCAGAGATCGTGGACACGGCCAAGCGCACGCACTCCGAGGTGCATGGGCCGATCCCTCTTCCCACGCGGATTGAAAAGTATACGGTGCTGTCCGGCCCGCACATCGACAAAAAGGCGAGGCAGCAGTTTGAGATCAGAACACACAAAAGATTGATAGATATCGTTCAGGCGACGGCGAAGACGATCGAAGCCTTGAACAAACTGAGCCTTCCGGCCGGCGTTGATATCAAGATTAAAGCGTCCACGAGGTAGTTCATTTTTCCTTTGAGAAAGTTTATGGGCACAGGCCGCTCGGGTAAGCTGAGACGGCTGTAGCATTGCGGTTCGGCTGGCGGCAGCCCGCCGAACATTTGAAGTCCATCGCGGCTACAGGCGCGTTTTCAGACTCCCGCAGGCAACCGACCATAGTATTAGGAATTCGACCGATGGTGAAAGGCATTCTCGGCGTTAAAGTCGGCATGACTCAGATTTACGACGAATCCGGACGCGCCATTCCCGTAACGGTGCTGCAGGCCGGTCCGTGTCATGTGCTCCAATTGAAAACCTTGGAGCGAGACAAATACGAAGCCGTGCAACTCGGGTTTCTCGATAAGAAACGTCCCCGTGGCAAGCGGATTCGCGCCAGCCAAGCCAGTCGGTCAGAACGTGGTCATGTTGCCAACTTCGGAAGCAAGCGAGCCAAACGCCGCTCGTCCGCCGGTGCTGCTCTTCCTGCCAAAGCTGGGTGCGAACCCAAGAAGTTCATTCGCGAACTCCGCGGGCCCGTCGAGGACGCTCAGGTGGGCCAGCAGGTGACGGTCCAGTCCCTGGAGGGGGTTCGGGCGGTCGACGTTGTGGGCACCAGTAAGGGGCGCGGCTATTCGGGCGTGATGCGTCGTCATAATTTCGCCGGTCAGCGGGCGTCGCACGGCGTGAAAAAAGT
>SKVE01000304.1 GCA_007129635.1 Planctomycetaceae bacterium | reverse complement strand
GCGTGGTCAGATCGCACTCGTAGGCGACGGTGGTCAGCGGATGATCGGCGGGGGGCTGAAACGAATCGTCCTGGACCTGGCCCCAGATGGCAGCGTGAATGCCGTTGGGATCGCGCGGGCCGGGCGGGAAGGGATCGACGATCAGCAGATGGATGCGGTGTTCGCGCAGTTCACACGCCTTGTCCACGAAGGCACGGAACGCATGTCGCGTGGATTTGTTGCCAGGAGACACGATTTCGAGCATGGCGACGATGCGATCGCCGCTGACGTGCCGCACGACGATACTACTCTTCTTCCGGCGGTAGAACTCCGCGTCCGTCTCGGCGGTGAAGCGGGCCTGCGGACGGCTCTGAAGCAGGGTGGCTGTGGCGAGACCGCCACCATCCGCCGAAGGGCGTTCCTCGCATGCAGGGCCCTGGAGGGTGAGCACATCAGGCCCAAATCCAGCCGCAACCTGCTCGGGCAAGGCGTAATACTCCGCAGGCAGCTTTCCGCCGTTGAGTGCGTCACTAAGGGCAGAAATCCAACGATGATGAAAAGCGTGAAAGATCCCCGCTTCCACCTTGGTCCAATCGTGCAATGGCATGATTATCACGATCCGATTTAAGAAGTCCTGGGAACCGATCGTCCCGGCCGGGGGGAAACACCGGGATCGTCGCTGGACGACCAGCCATCTATTGGGGTATTGGTTTGAGCTTGATGTCAGCGAAGCGAATCGTCATTGGCGGGCCTTGGTGCAGTTGAAACGCGATGACGCCGCTCTGCCGTGCCTGTGGAGCGTTGTCCACGACCTCGTGCATTTTCACGCCGTTTATTTTGGTGATGATGGTGTCGCCGCGAGCAATCACGTGATAATCGTTCCAATCGCGCGCGTTGATTCTCTTGCCCAGCTCGTCCTCGTTGGCGAAGCGGGTGACTTCTTTTGATCCGTCGGCGGCCAGCACGACCTTTTCCCCGCGGCGGGCGAGAATGCCGCGGCCGCGTTCTTCAAAGTGGATGCCGGTGATCCATCCTTCCGTAGCAATATCGGGCTGGTAGCCGCCCACCCGGTAATCGTCCAGGTTCTCGGAGCGTACCTGCACGCCGGAGTTGGCCCATTCGCTATCAATGCGATAGCGGAATCGCAACTCGAAATCGTTCGGTTCGCCCTCGTCCCAGATCAGAAACGTATTGCCCTGGGTGGGGTTTTCTTTGGTGGTCTGCCCAATAATGTGTCCGTCTTCGACGCGCCAGAACTTTTCATGGCCGATCCAGCCGTCGAGGCTCTCCCCATCGAAAATCGGCTGGAATCCGGCGTGGTCATCGGCGTTAGCTGCCAAGGTCAGCAGCAGAAACGCAAGCGTAAGCGACGTGAGCGTGAAGCGTTTCATGGTTGGTTCCCTTTCGTAATCGTTATCTTGCCATGCCCGACCGGCCCACCCAGCCGCTCGTACGGAATCCGCAGCGACTCGTCCCTGACAAGCCACTCCGATTATTCCATAGTCTGATACGAATTCGACCCGTCGTCAAGCCGGTCGATTCGGCGTGACCGATCCCTGCGGCTGATCGACGCCTTGGCTTCCTTGATTCCGCCGAGCTCAGCAGCCAAGTCTTCGGCCTTCTCTAGCCGCACCCCAGAATTCAAGTTGAAGGTGACAAGATACGGCAGATGGGGCATGTTCTGTAATCCTAATTGGAAAAGCTCAGGCTGCGGCAGATGGTGGATGAGCATGCGCCCTGGCAGGGGAAGGGCATCCCCCTGGGGACGCTTGTCGAATTGATGGTCTGCAATCGGCTGCTGTTTGTGTGGAGCGAAGCCAAGGCACAGGAAGAAGCGAAGTCGCGCGATCGTCACTTGCAGAAAGCCCAAGAGGCCTTCGAAAAGGTGGCAAAGAACCTGAACAAGTACAGTCTGAAAACGCGGGAAAAGATCTTGGAGCGTCTGGAATCGGCCCGAGGGAAACAATCCATCGGACAGGTGTTCCACTACCAACTCAGCCAGCACAAGGGCCGTTTCCGGCTGCCGTGGCACATTGACGAAACGGCCCTTGCCCGCGCGCAGCAACCGGAAGGCGCTTACGTGACCAAAACGGATCTGCCCAAGGGAGAATATCCCGCAGCGAAGGTCTTCGAGCAATACTAAGGTCGAAAAAATGAATCCCACTGGAGAATCCACCGGTTTGGATGGCCGTTGGACTTCGATCGAATCTTCCCGGGATCGCCATCCTGAGTCGTTACGATCCGAACTCGCCCGGAAGCAGACAGAATGGGACGCTCGTCGACGGGGCCGAAACCGAACGTCCTCGCGCAGGGCGGACGATGAGCGGCATCGCGGAGCATCGAATATATCAAATGCAGCGGGCTCGTCATACTGATCCAAGCTAGACGCCCAGATTTCCGGGGGCTAGAAAATGGGGATTGACAGCGTCGGGTAAATGTCCGAAGTTGTGCTAGGTTCAGTCTTTGCGAGAGTGGCGGAATTGGCAGACGCGCTGGATTTAGGATCCAGTGGGGCGACCCGTGCAGGTTCAAGTCCTGTCTCTCGCACTCGGCGATGCAAACCGATGCAATTTGCTGCAGATCGAACATCCTCGCTGCTCGGAATACGACTGCTGAAGGATAGAACCCAACGATCCGAAAACATCCAGGACGTTCGGGCCTTGCGTTTCTTCGGGGGCAAGGCCACAATCAGCAACGGAAAGTCCGAGTTTGGCAGCCTGTTGGAGGTCGCTTGGAACAAGAAGACCTGTAGATGATTTTGCAGAAAGGATGATTGGCATGCGCAAGAAGATCTCGATCGTCGGCGGTGGTTTTGTGGGAGCAACGGCAGCGCACTGGTGTGCGGTCAAAGAACTGGGCGACATCGTCTTGGTCGATGTGCTGGACGGGATGCCTCAGGGCAAGGCGTTGGATCTGCTGCAGGCAGGACCGGTCGAAGGGTTTGACTTAAACATTCTGGGGACCAACAGCTACGAGGATACGGCGGGATCTGACATTGTGGTCGTCACGGCCGGATTGCCGCGCAAGCCGGGGATGACTCGAGAAGATCTTGTGCAAACCAATGGCAACATCATCCGCCAGGTGATGGAAAATGTCATGAAGCATTCTCCCGAGGCGATCGTGATCCTGGTGACCAATCCACTGGACACCATGGTCTACTTGGCGAAGAAGGTCAGTGGTCTACCGCGCGAGCGGATCTTTGGCCAGGCCGGCATCCTGGACAGCGCACGCATGCGGACGTTCATCGCCATGGAATTGAATGTCAGCGTTGAAAACACGCATGCTTGTGTGTTGGGTGGCCATGGCGACGAGATGGTGCCCCTGCCGCGTTATTCGACCGTTGCGGGGATCCCGATCACCGAACTGTTGCCAGCGGATCGGATCGCGGCGATCGTCGAGCGGACTCGAAAGGGCGGCGGC
>SKVE01000027.1 GCA_007129635.1 Planctomycetaceae bacterium | reverse complement strand
ACAGTTATTTCTCGAACGGTGCTAAGCTTCGTCCAGATCGCTAACAGACTGGGCAAACCTCGTTCTTCCAAGAGTGCCATCGGAAGTGCTTGCTGCACGGCTTGACTGGAGGAGAGCACCCAAGGCCCCTTGCTGCTCATACGTGGGTGTAGGCTTCGTGCTCGCGGATGCCCAGCTTCAGGAGATTGGCGACCCTTGTGCGGCCGTTCTTCCAGCTCGTCCAGATACACATCCGGATGCGGCGACGGACCCACTTGTCCAGGTCGCTGTAGAATCGCTTGATGGGTACCAGGCGAAAGTAGCCTAGCATCAGCCCCGTAACTGCGAGCGTCGGCGCTGAGTATCCCACGGCGATTTTGGCCTGCTGGACATGCCGCGTCAAATCGGTACCGTGTGGAAAAGGGACGTGCTGGAGGATGATCAACCCATGAAAGTTCCCCTCTTTATGCCTGATTTGCGTGGGTTGCGTGCGTTTGGTTGCTGACATCGAGCTTGGTTTTGTACAATGCAGGGCACGGGGACGTTTTTGGGAGCAGACGATGAGCACCGAAAAGTCGAAGATGCTGGCCGGTGAGCCATACAACGCGCTCGACCCCGCATTGGTTCAAGCCAGAGAACGGGCCAGCGATCTCTATCGCGCCTTTAATGCCACTGGTGCGCGAGAGCAAGAAACGCGTCGCCACCTTTTAACGCAACTGTTTGCAAGCGGTGGCGATTCGGTCTGGATGCAGCCTCCGTTCTTTTGTGATTACGGCAGCAACATTTATCTTGGCGAGCGTGTTTACTTCAATTTCAATTGCATTGTTCTTGACGTGTGCGAGGTGGCCATCGGAGACTACACGTTCTTCGGCCCCGCCGTGCAGATTTACACCGCCAGCCATCCGATGAGCGCCAGACTTCGCCGCACCCAGGAGTTCGGCCGCCCCATCCGGATTGGTTGCGACGTTTGGGTCGGTGGTGGAGCCATTATTTGTCCCGGTGTCACCATCGGCTCGAAGACCGTCATCGGCGCCGGAAGCGTTGTCACGAAGGACGTCCCCGCCGAAGTGTTCGCCGCAGGGAATCCCTGTCGAGTCATCCGCGAGATTCGGGAGGAGGACGTACAATAGCGGGCGAAACCTGGGAGGCGAATTGTCAAGAAATTCCCAGCGGGCAAAGCCTCGAGACCGCTGCCCGTCTGCCAGCACCGCGAGGATCGTCGGCCGTCGCCCGGTCATCTGTTGGTTGTCTCCGCCAGATTCGATGCCCCACGTGACACACGCCCAAAAATTTTTCGCCTCGGTGACCAACCGTGTCAGCCAGCCGGCGATAACACCAGTGTCTCAGGAACCTACAGAATCGAAAGGACTGCGAACATGGCGAAATACTATGTGGAATCGGGGCAGGTGCGAGTGGTGTTCGACGCCCAGGACGCGACCGACGCGGCTGTCAGGACGTTTCAATGGTCGTGCAACAAGCAGGCCGGAATCGAGGCCCAGTCGCCACTGGAACACTTCTGGCAGGCCGAGGAGCTTGGCTGGCAACTGGAGGATCAGATCCGGGTCAGCGAAGTGGGCTTCGGACGGGACGATGCCCTGGTGCTGGACACGCTGGATGTCGTTGCCATCTGGCAAGGCAGCCTGTTTCCATGGGTGGGATAAAACGTGCTGGAGTGACTGTCCTGATGAGCTGGCCGCACAAAGATCCGCAAACACTATGTCCGTCGTGAGCGGTAGCCGGAGGAGACGCCAATAACCAAGGACGCGCGTCGGTAACTCCCGTCCGGCGTCCGGGAGCCACCCAGTCCGACGCGACGGGGTTGGCAGCCGGGCGTGGGGGTTGGCAGCCGGGCGTGACGATGGAATACTAGGGATTGGCGCGATTGTTGTGATCGTCAGCAGGCAGGTCCGCGTGAGGACGTTGGCGTACGGCGCAACGGAAGGTCGGAATCGTCTGCAGCCCGGGTTTTGAACAAGGAGCTTCGAAGATGGCAGGAACGAGCCAAACGAAACGTTGGGTGGAACAAGTCGTTTTGTGGATGGTTGCGACGCTGGTCGGGGTTGGGCCCGTGCTGGCTGACAATCCAGACCGCATCCAACCGTATTCAAAGAATCCGACGTACTGGCAATACCAGGGCCAGCCGGTGCTGTTGTTGGGTGGCAGCGATCAAGACAATCTGTTCAACCACCCGGACATTCCACCGGATGGGCTGGAGGCCCACCTGGACCTGCTGGTTTCTGTGGGAGGCAACTACGTTCGCAATACGATGTCCAGCCGCGACGAGGGCAATCTATGGCCGCATCATCGCGATCCGGAAACGGGACTTTACGACCTGGACCGCTTCAGCGATGCGTATTGGCAGCGGTTCCGCGACTTCCTGGAAATGACTCATCGCCGAAAGATCATCGTACAGATCGAAGTCTTCGACCGCTTTGACTATGCCCGCGATCCTTGGAACCGAAACCCCTTCAACCCCAAGAACAACATCAACTATACGGCTCAAGAAACGGGGCTTCCCGAGCGGATCGACACGCATCCCGGTCAGCGGGAGAACCTCTTCTTTCGCAGCCTGCCGGAACTGGAGGATCATCCCCGGCTGCTGGCCTGGCAGGAGGCGATGGTGGGCAAGATGCTGTCGATCTCGTTAGAATTCGATCATGTCTTGTACTGTATCAGCAACGAGACCAACGACTCCGAGGCATGGAGCCGTCACTGGGCGCGATTCATCCGCAGCAAAGCGCGTGAGGCGAATCGGGGTGTCGAGGTGACGGAGATGTGGGATGCCTGGGACTTGTCCCATGCCACGCATCGCCGGACGTTCGACCACCCCGACCTGTATTCGTTCGTGGACATTTCGCAGAACAACCACCAGGTCGGCCAGACGCATTGGGACAACATGCAAACGGCTCGTCGATTGGTGGCCGACCCGCCTCGACCGGTCAACAACACGAAGATTTACGGCGGGACGCCTCACGGTGGCAGTCTGTTGCAGGGAACCCACAAGATGTGGCACAACGTGCTGGGTGGTTGCGCATCGTCGCGGTTCCATCGTCCCACGTCGGGTGCCGGTTTGAGCGAACTGGCTCAAAGGCATCTGAAGAGCGTTCGGATGTTTACGGACGCTTTCCACGTTTTTGTCGCCGAGCCGGACAACGGATTGCTCTCCGAGCGGGCGGAAGACGAGGCCTACTGTGCGGCCGATCCTGGCCGGCAGTACGCCATCTATTTTCCCGACGGCGGATCGGTGAAACTGGATGTCTCGCAAGCCGAGGGTACGTTGCACGTCCGCTGGTTGGACATCCATCGTAGCGTTTGGCGCCCCGTCGAAACGGTCGACGGGGGTCGATGGATCGAAGTGCGCGCCCCCGCCGGAGGCCAATGGGCCGTGCTGATCTCTCGACACGAGTAAACCGATCGCGATT
>SKVE01000828.1 GCA_007129635.1 Planctomycetaceae bacterium | reverse complement strand
GTGTCTTCCCAAGCCCGAAAGCCATGCTCAGCGGCAAACTTTAACTGATCGATCAGGTCATCGCCAGCCGAATGCTTGAACATGCCGAAATGGGGTGCGTACTTCAGGCGAAATGGCTGCTTGTTATCGTAGTCGACGTGCGGATGCGCCGATGCCGCTCGATGTGTCCAAAGACCTCCGACCACTGCGGCACCGGCCCTCAAGAATTCACGTCGCTCCATGCTCTAGCCCTTTCTGCTTGCGGATCATCAGGATCAGCCCGACAAGCCTTGCCGACGCGTTACAGCACGCATGGTTTCCCAACTTGCCAGCAAAGCCCGGTACTCGGCGATCCATGCCCGCGGCGATCAAGGGGCCTCACCGAGTGTGACGGCGCATGATACTGTTTGCCCGTCTCGCTGTACAGTGATCTCGACGGTATCGCCCGCGCGGTTTTCACGCAGACCTGCGGTCAGGGCTGAGATGTCCTCGATGGGGCTGCCACCAAAGTGGGTAATAATGTCACCGGCTTGCAGCCCTCCCTTTTGTGCTGGCGAATCGTCCGCGACTGAATCGACTCGCAAGCCCTCCTCCTGGCCCGAATAATCCGGCGTGATGCCCAAGTAGGCGACGCCGCGACCCGAACGAGGTTTTGGCTGCGTCTTCACGAAGCTCAGACGCTCGGGCATTTCCAGGATCGCAGCCAATAGCCGCTCGGATACGTCGATGGTCTGCATCACCCCGTCCATGTTGATCCGGTCGAACGTATCCTCGGGCGTATGGTAATCAGGATGTACTCCGGTGAAGAAGTGCAGGACGGGGATATCGCGTTGGAAGAAGGGGTAGTGGTCGCTGGCGCCCATCGTGCGTGGCGACTGTTTCAAATCCACCCCGCTGGACTCAGCCGCCTGGTCCAGCAACCCCGCAAACTCGGCTGCCGATCCGCTGCCCATCGCCGTCAGTACCCCATTCTGCATACGTCCCACCATGTCATAGTTCAGCATGGCGATGGTATCGGACAGGGGAAAACTTGGATGGTCCACATAGTGGCGGCTGCCTATTAGACCTCGCTCTTCGCCGTCGAACGCGATGAACACCAAACGCCGAACCGGCGGTTCGGGCAGCGCTGCGTAGCGTCGAGCCAGTTCGATGATCGCGGCCGTGCCGGAGGCGTTGTCGTCGGCGCCGTAATGCACCGCCCGCTCGTTGGGCTGACGCGATCCATAACCGCCAAACCCCAGATGGTCATAATGAGCGCCCAGTACGATCGTCTCGTCTGCCAACGGACCCGTTCCCTCGATCACCCCGATCACGTTGGCCAACGAAACCTGCTGGACTTCAAAGGCCGATTGCATGTCGGCCGACCAGCCTGCCAACGGATGGGAGATCGGCTTTCCTGTCCGATCGATTTCCGCTTCGATCTCGGCCAGATCGGTCAACGAACGCCCATCCGCCGTCTGGATCGGCGTCTGCTGGAGGATCTGATTGACCCAGGCTTGGGATACATGAGCGAAGGGGATTTCGGCGCTGTTGGTTCCAAAACCGGTCGGATTGGTCAACTGGTCTTTCTCCGCCTGCTGGACGCTGAAAGGATCGTTCACGAACAACACGCCGGCCGCCTTCTGTTTCTTGGCGACGTCCAGCTTGGTTCGGATCAACGAATGCGTGGTCGTTCGCTTGCCATCAAAGACGCTTGTTTCATCATCCTGCTGCGGTTCGCGACGAATGACCAACACGATCTTGCCTTCCACATCCACGTCGGCATAGTCATCGTACTGCAGGTTCGGGGCGGAGATCCCATACCCGGCAAAAACGATCGAAGCTTGCGCCTGGCCAGTACCTCCGACGGCCAACGCTTGAAAGTCCTTTCCTAATTCCAAGGGAACAGCCTGCTCGTCGGGCGAATGCAGGACCAGCCGCGTCTGGTCCGCGATGACCTCCGTGTCCAAAGGAATCTCGAAAGGCTGAAAGTACGAGCCGTCCTCGACGCCGCTCTCCAAACCCATCCGCTGAAACTCGTCGCGAATGTACTCCGCTGCTAACTGCCTGCCCTGCGTACCTGGGCCTCGACCTTCCAGCTCCTCCGAAGCTAGATAACTGAGGTCCGCTGATACGCGGGACAGCGCTGCGGCGCCCTCCTCGGCCACGATTCGGGGCCCGATGACGACCAGACACAAAAACACACTCAGACCGAACCGCTGGATGCTTCCGGCCTTAGGAAACGCTGCTGTTGGAATCATGCTTTTCTCTTTATCAATCAGTAGGGAAATGAAAGACTTTTGAGAGGGTAGACGTTCATGGTGAACACTCGTTGATCACGGGGCGGAACTCGCTGGTTCGCCAACCATGATCCGTTGCAGTTGCTTGACGTTGGCATGCATGGTCGATAACAGATCACCCGATTCCGGAACGTTGCTGCACGGCTCGAAAACCACGCTGTCGATGCCCAACTCGGCCAATCGCTGCCGGATCTCCGGAAGCGGTTCGGCCTCCCAAATCATCCAACCAGCCGGGTGATCCTCCAAAATCTCCTGCAGATCTTCCCAGTCTCCGGCCTCGGGCATCTCGTCAGGTTCCCAGTGCATGCTGACCAGATTCCATCTATAACGACGCTCTAAATACTGGTAGACCGGGTGGGAAGCGAGCAACGGTTGATCTTGATAGGCGGTATGGATGGCGGTCAACCGTTCGTCCAGCTCCATCCAATCATCATGCAACGTTTCCCAACCGGCATGGAACGCGGACGAATGCTCGGGCCAACGCTCGGTCAACTCGTCACGGATGGCTTCCGCCTGCTGTAGCGCCAGTTGCGGGTCCAGCCACGTGGTAACGGCAAAACCTTCGTGAGCGTGTTCGCCGTGCGGACCATGCTGGTGGACCACCCGGTCCTGGATCTCGATGTATCGATCAGCAAACGCTCGCGCTGTGATGACCATGCGGCGACGAGGCAGCGCCATGTGCTCGGCCCATTGAGCGAACGAAGCACCGTTTAACAGGATCAGGTCCGCTGTTTGGTAACCGCGGATCACCTCGCCCTCCGGTCGCCAGAAAGCTGGATCGACGCCGGGCGGTACGGGAAAGACTACTCGCACATGATCGCCGCCGATCCGCTCGGCGAAATAAGCCAACGGGTAATTCACCGTGTAGATGACAGGCCGCCCAGCATCTTCGCCAATCGGCGATTGCCCAGGTTGCGTTGGGGAACGACAACTGCCGAACAGAATCAGCATCGTCGCGACGCAACTGCCAATCGACCATCGAGCAAACTTCGGCATTTTCGACCTTAACCTCCGCAAATCGAAATCGCTCACTGCGATCTTCACAGGTAGTATAGAATGTAAGCAACTTTCAACCCATCGTCTACAACCGGCCGAATGCCAGCGCGAAGGGGGCGGGAGTAGTTTTCGGGTGACTCGCTTCCCAC
>SKVE01000624.1 GCA_007129635.1 Planctomycetaceae bacterium | reverse complement strand
TTATTGCATCTGAGACCCTGGTTCTGTCGCGTTTTGAAGAGATTGTAGCCATCTGAGAATTCTGGTATCCTACGACCTCCGTGCGAACATTATCCTTCCAATCACAGTAAACGACACGTGAGTCACCAGGCAATGGTCAGACGCCCGGTGACGTCGGTGACCTGGTAACAGTCGCCGAATTCGACGGGACCCGGTTCAAAGTCAATGCGGCCTCGAAACCAGGGATAACCGGCGTTTAAGTAGACGCGGATGTTTTCCTGAACCGCTTCGTTGCCGGGGTAGAAAACGACCGTCGCGTTTTCCAATCCATCCACCTCCAGCCGCCGCACGACGTTTCGCTCGCCGGAATGTCGTTCGTTGAAGCCGACTCGGCCGTTGGCCGGTTGGGTGACGAACACGCGGCATTCGCGATGCCATCCGCGAGGCAGGTAATAGGCCGAGCAGCCGTCTGTCAGGACCGTCTCGTATCCCAGCAGCAGGGGCGCTCCTTGCGGGAAACGAAAGCGTTGTTGGACGGTGGTGTCGGGCGTATATCCGGAAAAGAAGTACCCGTTGTTGCTGCGAGCGACACAGACCACCGGACTCTTTACCCCCGGCCGCAAGCGATCATGCAAGAAAGTATAATCGAACTCGCTCAGCACGTAACGCATCAGTAGCGGCCCGTGAAAGAACTGCTCGGGATTGTCCGGCGTCAGCAATCGTCCGCCGACGTAGCGGTTGGAATGGGTGCCGCAGAAGTAAACCACCTTGCCACCGTTCCATTCGGATCGGCTGCGAGCCACCAGCACATCGCGACGGTGAGTATCCTGCGAGATTGTGGCCAGCACTCGCGTCGCGACGTCGTTACGATCATGGACCACCGTATCGACCCCGCCGCCATTGACCAGGCTGTCATGGCGGATGCGGCCGGGGTTTTCGATCTGGCTGAAACGGTCTCCGGTGACCCAGTCGACGATGTCAAACTCGCCGTCCAGCGGCTGGTCGATGCGCAGGTTCAGAAAATCGAGGAACTTTCGGCTAGCATGGGTCAAGGGGCCGTAGATCATCAGCTTTCCGCCGCTTTGCACAAAGTCGATCAAGGTCGCTTCGACCGGCGAATCGGGTTCGGGTGCTACGGTGATCAAGATGGTACCGCGGAACAGATCCGGTTTCACCTCCAACGAGGCTAACAATCCCGTGGTAGATACCACCGTGTTCAGCGGGAATCCGTTGTTGATGGCTTGGCGGATCACCCAGTCGCCGCTGAAGATTTCGCTCAACCGCTGCTGATCGCCGTAAGCCCAGTCGTGGTACTCGTCGAACGGATACACCCAGACGAACGGGCCCGGTGCATCCGGCGCGTTGTAGCGGCCTTCGAGAATCCGCGGGATCACCTCGTTGGGCACCTGGACGGGCAGGTTGCCGAAGGAGTCGTCGATGGACAGCAGATTCAAGTGGGCGGGCAGGACCACCTGGCCCCGGTGATCGATCCGTGCACAGGCCAGCGGCAGGTAGATGTCGTGCGGCTCGCGTCCGTAGCGGTCGAGCCAGGGGCTGTTGATCCACCAGGGATCATGGGTGTAGAAGCGGAAGATGTAGTCCTCGTCCGGCAGTTCCGCCATGCGTGACAGGTAGCCGGTCAACTCCAATCCGAAATCGCCGTCCAGCGCGGCCCATGGGGAATTCGGCGGCGGCAGCAGGTTGAAACCGCCTTGGTAGATGGCGCGCAAATCCACGCCATCCTTGGCCAAGTCGATACCGGTGGCCAGGTTGGTACCTCGCGTCTCGATGCGGAAATCGGGACATTCTCGGCGAAACAGTTTCCAGAAGTCGATGATCTTTCCGCGTGTCTCGAGCAGTTTGTCGTGATCGAACCCTTTGCCCGTGAAGATGGCGCCGGTCGAGGACCATGTCTCCAGACCGAAGCCGAAACCATTGGAAAACCAGATATAGTCGTAGCCCAGATCGGTCAGGAAATGTTGAGTCTGTCGGCCGAAAAAGGTACCCAGCGGCGTACCGTCGGGGATGCCGTCCGGAAAGCCCGCGTAACTCTCGTCGTCCCCGCGGAGGACGGCATAACAGCACACAAAGCTCTTGTGGCCCATCGTGGCACCCATGCAGATCTCCGGATGCCTCTCGTACTTGAAGGGAGACTTCGCGAACTCCGGCCCCGGATCGAACGTGGCACCGACCCGCACCGGCTTGCCCGTCATCCGGCGACCCTCTTCTTTCAGGCACTGGACAATGAATCGGAGATCGCCGAACGTGAATTCAGGCGGATTCTCCATGTACAGAAAAGCCCTCTGATGGATCGAAAGGTCAGCCTCCGGTTGGGACCCGACCGGGTGTTCCGTGTTCGGGTTCCCCAGATACATGGCCCATTCCAAACGCTGATTCGGATCACCGCGATAGTCCAGGATCTCCGAACCATCGGCGGTCCAGAGCATCACCGAGACTTGGTCTGCGTGGCGGATCAAGGCTGCCCATTGGGTGAAAACTTCGCGGCAGATGCCCCGGATGTAGTCCGGATCGTTCCTCTTGAACGGCTTCAGACTCATCTCCAACGTCACGTTCTTGAAACGCTGGCCACGGAGAAAATGCTCGTCCTCCAGGCCGACTTGGGGCTGTTGAAAGATCTGCGCGGGGGCAACCAACACGGGTTGCATCATGGCGACCACCACGGGGAACCAGAGGAAACGAGACTTCATGGCTATCCATCTTGTACGTGCGGTTTTTGGAAACACCGCTGGCGCCGCCGCAGGAATCCGAGTCGATTTCGTCGAGCAGATCGGTTGGCGCGACCCGCTGGACGAGCGCCGCCAGCACGCTGAAGGTCATCCTACTACACCACGGCAGCGGTGGGAATAACTACTTTGCGTCCCACACCTGGAATGTACCATTTCAGGGTGTTCAGCACCGGCGTGGAACGGTTACCGGAATACTCCGTTTTTCTCCGAGGCTGGTAAGCACCGTTCGAGCAAGCCAAGGGGTCGGGAGTCGTTTTCGAGCAACGATCAGCCACGTGGAACATACGTCTGCTGTACGGCAGAATCTGGGAAGGCCCCTGCCTGGCCGAAATCGTTGTACCGGGCCAGCCGACGGTTCAGGCAGGGTCCGATCCTCCCGATCCGAACGACAGTGGCAGATCCAACGCCAAAACTTTAGAGCAACAGTGCGCCGGGAGCTACGGCCTGCCGCTGGGACGGTAAGCGGGATAGTCGCCCAGCAATCGTGTTCTGGTGCTGCCGCAGTCAGGGGCATTGCAGGGACTCCGACGGCTCGCCGTCCCGTGAAGATCGTCGACGTTTCGACGCAGATCGTTCCCGACACGGATGCGGAACCTGCGATTATCCATGGTGTTGGTTCCTTTCTTCCGAAGTCTCACTCTGCGCCTACGTCCAGGGTAAAGAGGTAGTTAAAGCGG
>SKVE01000135.1 GCA_007129635.1 Planctomycetaceae bacterium | reverse complement strand
CCGGTGACGCAGGGTACACTGAAAGTGGTCGGCGCGTTTCTGGGATTGTCTCGAGCCCGCAGCGATGCACGGCGTTACCCCTCGATCGATCCGCTCGATTCATGGAGCAAGTATGGCGGGATCATCGAAAACAAGAAGATGGTTCGGATACGTCAGTTGCTGGCCCATGGCAACAACGTCCGGCAGATGATGACCGTCGTTGGCGAAGAGGGAACATCGCTGGAAGATTTCACGGTCGCATTGAAAGCCGACTTTTTCGACAACGTCTACCTGCAGCAAAACGCGTTCGATGATGTCGATGCGGCCACCACCGCCGAGCGGCAGCAGTTCGTGTTCGACAAGGTGCTGGAAGTCATCGAACTGCAGGTGAAAGCGACGGAAAAGAAACAGGTTCGCCAGGCGATTGTCGTTGCTACGGACCTGTTCAGGAATTGGAACTATGCAGCCAGTGACAGTGACGAGTACAAGGGCTGGCTGGAAAAGATCGACCAGTTTATCGCGAGTAAAGGGCGAACATGAGGAAGTATTTTGACACGATCCAGCGGATCGCCGGAAACGTCGTGACGGTCAATGCGGATGATGTTGCGTACGACCATCTGGCGACGCTCAGCTCGGCACGCGGGGACTCTCTGGCTCAGGTGATCCGCCTGGAGGAATCTCTGGTCAGTCTCCAAGTCTTCGCGGGTTCGCAGGGCGTATCGAACAACGACCGGGTCCGGTTCTTGCACAAGCCCATGCAGGTCCCATTTTCCGAGAACCTGCTGGGCCGCGTCTTCGACGGCTCGATGCGACCGCGGGACGGTCGAGGCCCGGTCAGCGGCGAACCGCTGGACATCGGCTCGCCCGTGGTCAACCCCGTAAGGCGGCGGATGCCGGACGAGATGGTCGAGACGGGCATCCCGATGATCGATATCTTTAACTCGTTGGTCGAGTCCCAAAAGCTGCCGATCTTCTCGGTCGCGGGCGAACCGTACAACGAACTGCTGGCTCGCGTGGGACTGCAAGCCAACGCCGATATCATCATCCTGGGCGGGATGGGCTTGCGGCACGATGATTATCTGAAGTTCCGCCAGACGTTCGAAGAAGGGGGGGTGTTGGGCCGAGCGATCATGTTCGTCCACACGGCGGCCGATCCGGTGGTCGAATGCCTGCTGGTGCCCGATCTGTGCCTGGCCGTTGGCGAAAAGTTTGCCCTGCAGGGTAAGCGGGTGCTGGTGCTGCTGACCGATATGACCGCGTTCTCCGATGCGTTGAAAGAAATCGCGATCATCATGGAACAGATCCCGTCCAACCGAGGGTACCCGGGCGATCTGTACACCCAGTTGGCACGCCGTTACGAGAAGGCAGTGGATTTTGACGAGGCCGGATCGATGACCTTGCTGGCCTGTGTCACCATGCCCGGCGACGATGTGACTCACCCCGTTCCCGACAATACCGGCTACATCACCGAAGGCCAGTTCTACTTGCGCAATGGGCGGATCGAACCGTTCGGGTCCTTGTCCCGCTTGAAGCAACAGGTCAACGGTAAAACGCGTGACGATCACCGCTCCATCATGGACGCGTGCATCCAGCTCTACGCGTTGTGCCGCGAAAGCCGCGAAAAACGCGACATGGGCTTCGAAATGTCGGATTGGGACCGGAAACTGCTGCGATTCGGTACGATGTTCGAAGAACGGATCATGGATCTGTCGCTGAACCTCCCGTTATTCGATGCGTTGGACCGGTGCTGGAAGATCCTGGCCGAATGCTTCGATCCCGCCGAGACAGGGATTCGTCGCGCGATTATCGAAAAACACTGGCCCATTCCCCTTAGTTGATCAAACGGGATGACGTTCCCGACCGGACGGATCGGACATGGCTGAGAAGATCAAATTAACGCGTCCTGAACTCAAACGCCGCCGGGATCGCCTGGCGCGTTTCGAGCGGTTTCTGCCCATGCTGAAGCTGAAGCAGCAGCAACTGCAAGTGATGTTGCGCGAATTGTCTGTCCAGGTGGTCCAGGCCCAACAGGCGATGGATCAGGTCACGACCAAACTGGAAGCCTATCAGGCCTTGTGGGCCGATCGAACCGGGCTGCCCCTGGAAAAGTGGGCTCGGCCCGAACGTGTGATCACGTCCCATCGCAATGTGGCGGGCGTCGAGGTCCCAGTGTTCGAGAACGTGGAATTTGTGGAGGTGCAATACAGTCTGTTCGGTACGCCGGCTTGGGTGGACCAGGCGCTGGAGGACCGCCGAGAACAGAACCGCCGCGCCGCCGCTGTCCAGGTGCTTCGCGACGGCGAACGTCTGCTGCAGGGGGAACTGTCGCGAGTGATCCAACGGGTCAATCTGTTCGAAAAGATCATGATTCCCAAGGACCGAGAAGCTATCCGCCGGATTCGCATCAAGCTGGGTGACGAGATGGCTGCGGCGGTGGGCCGAGCCAAAATCGCCAAAGGCAAACTGGCGAAGGTCCTGGAGAACGCGCCGCAGGATGCCAAGCCAACGGAGACCAGCGCATGATCGTGCCGATGCTCAAAATCTATATCGCGGCTCGACAACAGGACCAACCCCGGTTGCTGGAGTCGTTAGGCGAACTGGGAGTGATCCATCTGGTGCCCGTCGATCCCCAAGCAGCACTGACCGATGGACAGACCTTGGAGAACGCTCAGAACCTGCGGCGCGCCTTGCACGAGTTGTACGGCGTGGTCCCGGCAGGACAACGGCCTGATTTGGACGCGGTCGATGCGGCTCGGGAGGTCCTGCACTGCGAGCGGCAGTTGGTCGACGATGGAAACCGGCTGGCCCAACTCCATCACGAATTGGAGCAGATGGATGTGTGGGGCAATTTTCGGCTGCAACAAATGGAAGACCTGAAACAGGCCGGTGTCGATGTCCAGTTTCATATTCTCCCGGCGGCCGATTCGGATCAGGTCCAAGCCGAATGCGTGGCGCAAGTCGGATCGCAACCCGGAAACCAGGTCGTGGTCGCGGTGGCCAGCCGCGGCGGAACCTTCCAGTTGCCCGAAACAGCCGTGGAACTCCCTCTGCCTCACCACGATGCCTCGATGATCCGCGAAGAAGCCGCACGCGTCGAGGAGGATCTGAAAGCCTGTCGACATCGATTGGCCGAACTGGCTCATCTGGTCCCCGAAATGCAGCAGGCACTTCCCCAGTTGGAACGCGAGGTCGAGTTTCATCAAGCCCGAAACGGAGGACTGAGCGACGATCGACTGTTCGCCCTGCAGGGCTGGATGCCGGCCGAAGCCGCCGATTCGCTGCCGCACAGCCTCCAGGAGCGGAACCTGCCGGTTGCGGTCAAGTTTCTGGAACCAGCCGCCGACGAATTGCCACCCACGTTGATCCGTAGCCCTGCCTGGGCCAGACCGATCGAAGGCCTGTTCAGCGTCCTGGGCACGGTCGCCGG
>SKVE01000056.1 GCA_007129635.1 Planctomycetaceae bacterium | reverse complement strand
GTCGGAAGACGCCATCATTCCATCATTCCATCCTTCCAGTAATTCCGACAGGTCATCGGCCATGTTTGGCCAGCCACCGGGCCAGCGGATCGAGCGACTCCCATGCATGGGCCTCGGCCAGAAGCTCACACAGTTGGTCGTTCGTCAGCTTCTGGATACGCTGCCGAGCGGCCTTCGTCAATCGGCCTCGCTTGGCCCCCAAAAGGATGTACACAGCTTCGGCCAGTCCCTCGGCCTTGCCGATCTTGAGTATGTCCTGCGCCATTCTTGTTTCCAAAAGCTCTGGCAATTCCCCGACTAACATCTCCTCGATCTCCTGTTTCGTCCGGTGTGGTAGACGCTGGCCAAGCCAGCTCATGAAAACCTCTTCCAACGCCTCCTTGACACCTACCCTCAGTTTACTCGTTTTAATTGTATGCAGGAATCCCACTGCGTTCTGCTGCAGTTCGGCTTCGCTTTCGATAAGCAACGGCTGAAAGGCAGCCACCAACGGGTGGTTCGGGATTCGTTCCGCTAGCCTCCGCAACTCGGCGGGCAGATCGATTGCCCGCACCAAGCTGGTCCAAGGCTTGGTGCGTGGATCGAATCGTTGCTCTCCAAAAAGATAACGCCCTGCACCTCCCGCATGTCGAACTCCTCCTGAACGGCGGCCATCTTCTGGACCGTCCGGGTGTAGATTTGCGGGTTTTCGCCGAACTGGAATTCGATAACCGACAACGGTGACGCAGCGTCTTCCGGGACGATCACTCCGTCGGTGCGCCGTTCCAAGGTTTTCACGGTCAGCGACCGCATCGTACATTTGCCCACCGGCGGCAGTCCGGCCAATTGGAACACCCACTGCGGCTCAGCGGCAAAGACACGATAAAGCTGTTTGTCGGTTTCCATCAGAGGTCGAAGGGCAGTGGGCAGAGGGGAATTGGAATGTTGGGACGGGGGGACGGGGTAGCCGGATTTCCCAAAACTCGGAGGTGCACGTAGCCGGATTTCCCAAAACTCGGAGGTGCACGTAGCCGGATTTGCCAAAATTCGGAGGTGCACGTAGCCGGATTTGCCAAAATTCGGAGGGCGGCAGTTCTTCGTTCGTTGTTCTTCGTTCGTTGTTCGTAACTGCTGTCGGGCGGATGAGCTCGTTTAACCGTTAGCCGTAGGAGACTGCTGAAAAAGTTGCGGCCTGCCGTAGCCGGCTAGGCGGGGGGTGCGAATAATAGAGGAGAGGCAGGAACAGCTAGAGCAAGATGGGTTCCCGTTGCGCACGGAGGACGTATCGATGTTGGGTCACATTTTTCGGTCTCGCCTGTCGCAGTTCGACTTCGAAGTGTTCGAGACTTTCATCCCGCCCGATCATTTGTTGCGTCAGGCTTTGCAGGTCATTGCCTGGGACGAT
The DNA here is from genome assembly GCA_007129635.1 of Planctomycetaceae bacterium. GTDB lineage: Bacteria > Planctomycetota > Planctomycetia > Pirellulales > Pirellulaceae > SKKK01. The sequence goes on along the minus strand of SKVE01000056.1, from coordinate 2,043 downwards.
TTTGAAGACCTTTTGGCTGAGTATTACAGCCCCGACATGGGACGGCCACCCGAACCACCAGAAATGATGCTCAAGCTCGAGTATCTGCGATATCAATACCGGCTGTCCGATCGGCAAGTGATCGAGCGTGGCGGGACCGATATCGCCTTCCGCTATTTTCTGCAAGTCAATGCGCATATTCAGCTTCCGGATCCGAGCACGCTGTGCAAGTTTCGGGGAAGATTGGGCAAGGACGGCTTCCGCAAGGCATTTGACAAGATCGTGGCCACAGCCCGTGAACACGGCTTGGTTCGAGATCGGCTCCGTCTGAAGGATGCCAGCCATGTGATTGCCAATATTGCCATCCCCACCACGTTGGCCTTGGTCGCTCAGACGCGCGACAAACTGCTGGCGGCGGCTGAACCCTTTGATCCTGTCTGTGCCGAGGGTGAACGAATCAACATTGACCTGCTGCGAGAGTCGACCGTGGGACAAGGGATCGAAGAACGGCTGGAAGCGCGGGTGACGCATCTGCGCGAGATGTTGGCCTGGATCGACGCCCTGCCGGTTCCGGAAGATGCATCGAGCAACCTCGCCTGGCAGCGACTGGTGGCGTGTCGGCAGTTGGCACACAAGATCCTGAACGACCAAGCGAACCCGACGGCCGGAGACAAAACGCGGAGCATCGTCGATCCAGAGGCGCGCCGCGGCAAGCATGGCGAGTGGTATGACGGCTTCGTCGTGGACATACTCGTGGATGCGGACAGTGAAATCATCACCCAAATCAACGTGCTGCCGGCGGGCGGCGATGAGGCGGTGGACGCGGTCCAGTTGGTTCGCCAGGAAGAAGAGGCCCACGGCAACGACATCGAGGCATTATCCATGGATGGGGCTGGCTTCAACGGCCCCATGTTGCAGGAACTCGAGGATCCCGAGGGATTGGCCATCAACACGTTCGTGCCGCCGAAGAAAGAGAAAGATTCGGAGACCTTCACGCCAGAGGAGTTCGTCGTAGACGCCGAACGTGGCAGCGTGACCTGTCCGGCACAGCAGACTTCCCGTTACCGCCAACGTAATTCTCGTGATCGGGGCTGGATGTACCGTTTTCCACGAACGACGTGCGAAGGCTGTGCCCTGCTTTCGCGCTGCATGACAAATCCACCCCATGGACCGTTCGGCCGTACGGTGACCAAGAGTGACTACGAAGCGGAGTATCGCCGGGCTCGCCAGAAGGCCACCACGCCGGAATACAAAGAGGTTCGAGCGAGGCATCCGATGGTAGAACGCAAACTCGGGGAGCTGTTGAACCGTCACGGAGGTCGGCGGGCGTGTTACTGGGGGACTGATAAGGTTCTTACCCAGGAACTGATGGCCGGCTTCGCGACTAACGTCAAACGGATCGTGCGCTCGCTCTGCGCGCCGACACCGGCATTGACCTAGGAGACCTAGCCATTGGGGGCTTGAAATGCACAAACTGCGCAAAGTTGGAAGCATGGCCATTCCAACGCTCGGCAAATGCGACATGACCTAGCAAAAAACAATACAGGACAGATTGATCCACAATTGTTTATGCCGAGGAAACTCCAATCCATCAGTGCTAGCATTTCAGCAGTCTCCTACGGCTGACGGTTAAACAGGTGCTCGTGCGCCTACGGCTGACGGTTAAACAGGGCCGTGGCTCGCGACCCTGTGGCTGTGTCGATCGATTCGCTGGGAACGAAGAACGGATCATCATTCCATCATCGTGTGGTTCGGTGTTCGTTGTTCGTGGTTCGTTGTTCGGGGTTCGTGGTGCGTGGTGCGGATGGCCTTTGTCGGCCACGGATGAAACACGGATTTCGTTTTCTGATCGGATCCTTATCCGTGTTCGTTCCGTGTTTCAGCCGTGGCTACTATTCCATCATTCTGTGCTTTTGATTTGCAGTTGTCATTCGGCAGTTGTGGTTGGTGCGAATCGAGAAACACGCAACGGCGAACCTAGAACGGCTCGGAAGCAAGTCAGTAACGTCGAGTACCGTCATGCTTCCCCCAGGCGGCTACAACGGCAGGTAAACGATCTGATTG
>SKVE01000221.1 GCA_007129635.1 Planctomycetaceae bacterium | reverse complement strand
TCTCAGCCGGTGATCCGGACGAGCAGGGACACTTTCCGGAAGGGACCGTCAACCACGCGGTCACCGAACGGTTGCGGAAGATGTTCCAGTTGCGTCAGCAAAGCATGCTGCCGTTGCCAGCGATCGTAAATACGGAAAACCCATGAATTCGAACATTGTCGTGAAAAAAACAACCCGTTCGGGGCGATTGCTGGATGTGCTCGAGCCATTTGACAGCTCGCTGATCATCACCCATGACAATCCGGATCCGGATGCCATCGCTTCCGGCTGGGCCCTTGCATGCCTGATCGACGAAAAGCTCAAGCAACCGGTCCGCCTGGTCGGCGGCGGCGGGATTGTCCGCGCAGAGAACCAGCACATGGTTCGTCTGCTACAGCCGCCCATCGAATTGATCAACAGTGTCCAGGTAGTTGGGAAGACGGCAGCCGTTTTGGTCGACTGCGACCTGGCGGCGGGCAACCATCTGCTGGCCAGTACCGCGCTGCGGCCGGTCGCCGTGATCGATCATCATCTGAGCCACGGTCCGCGTCATCGCGTGCAGTTTCGCGACGTCCGGCCTCATGTGGCCGCATCGGCCAGCATCGTCGCCAGTTACCTGCGCGAGCAGCATCTGCAGGTCGACTGGAAATTGGCGACCGCGCTGCTGTACGCCATCCGCACGGAGACGTTGGGCGGCGAAACGTATCATTCCCGACTGGATAAGCAGATCCTGGCCTGGCTCAGCGGACGCGCCGATCCGAAGACCCTGGCAGAGATCGAAAGCGCGCCGCTGACGGCCGCCTATTTTTCGGATCTGGTGCTGGCGTTGCAGAGCACCTTTGTTTACGACGATGCCGCGCTGTGCTTTTTGCCCAAAGCCCAAGGGGCGGAGATCATCGGCGAAGTCGCCGATCTGTTGATTCGGCATGTGGGTGTCAAGCGAGTCCTGTGCGCGGCGATGATCGGTGATGATCTGTTGCTGTCCGTGCGGACCGAGCGCGGCTCGGGCGATGCCTCGGAACTGGTCCGCCGCACGGTCCAAGATCTGGGCCAGGGCGGAGGACACCAACATCGTGCCGGGGGAAAGATCCCTCGTAGCCAATGTCCCTGCCCGACCGATGAGTTGTGCGACGAGCTTCGCAACCGCTGGCTGAACGCCTGCCAGGTCGATCGACAGCGGGGAACGCGACTGGTCCCCAAACGCGAGATTGTCCGAAACTTGTGATTCACCAGACGCACCGCACGCCGTCAACGCAGGTGCGGTCGACGAGTACCTTCCATGAGCACAGGACCCGCAACTCCCCCGGTCATCCGCTGGCCTCAGACTGCTGAGGTGATCGAGCATGGCCCCAATCGATACTTGATCGGTGAAGCCCTGGGCCGCGGCAGCTACGGAGCCACTTATGCCTGCACCGATCAGTGGAGCAATTCGTTGGTCGTCAAGGTGCTGGTGCCCAACCAGCAGACTTACGAACAGGTACGGGTGAATTGGCAACGCGAGATCACGTCGCTGCTGACACTCAGACATCCCAACATCACCTACGTCTACGATGCGTTCGAGTTGTCGCATACCTTTCACATCGTCATGGAACGTTGTGGAGGCAGCGTCACCGACCTGTTCTCCTTGCCCGATTATGACGGGGACGATTGGCTGCTGCCCATCGCCCGCTGCATGCTGCAGGCGATCGGATACATGCACGATCACGGCTACGTGCACAAGGATATTCACCTGCGCAATCTGTTCTGGACCTACGTGCGCAACGAGCTGATGCCTGACAACAGCCAATCGGTCACCTTCAAGATCGGCGATCTGGGCGTCAGTCGTCTGGAAGAGGAGATTCGCAACGATCGGCCCACGATTCCCTGGATGGTAGCCCCCGAAGTCCTGGACGCCGATCGTTTCGGCCCGGCCGGGAGACAGACCGACATCTACCATGCCGGCCTCGTGCTGCTGGCGATCGCCATGGGGATCGAACCGTCCTTCACTGCCGAGGAAATCCTGGAAGCCGTGCCGCAGAAGACGGCCGAGCAATTGCCGCCCCCGATCGGACCGGCAATCGGCTGGGCCCTGCAACCGCACGTCGACCAACGCTCATTCACCGCGTTCGAGTTCTGGCGTTCGCTGACGTTGCGTTAGACGCCTCCGTGAACTTTCCGGGAGTCCACCCGTTGTCGTCCGAGCCGCCGATTTCAGAATGGCCCATACCCGATCTGCTGCCAGCCGATCTGCCGCCGGAACCTCCGTTGCCGCAGAGCTTCTACGACCGAGATGTCGTCCAGGTCGCTCGCGAACTGGTGGGCAAGCGGATCTATCGGCTCAGCCGCAGTGGAATCGCTGTGGGAAGGATCGTAGAGACGGAAGCCTATCTGGCAGCCGGTGATTCAGCCTGTCACGCCACGCGCGGCATGACGCGAAAGAACGCCTCGATGTTCGGGCCGCCAGGCCGAGCGTATGTCTATTCGATCCACGCGCGATGGTGTCTGAACACCGTCACCCAGCCGCGAGGAGTCCCCAGCGCCGTGTTGATCCGCGCGGTCCAGCCGCTGTTGGGCATCGAGCGGATGCAGCGGCGGCGGAACCTTGAGCGAACCATCGATTTGGCTCGAGGCCCTTCACGGTTGTGCGAAGCCTTCCAGATCGATCGTCGACTGGATGGCTGGGATCTGAGCCGGGGTCGACGATTATGGCTGACCCCCGACCCGGACGTTCCGGTCCCCGATCACCGCATCGGTAACTCGCCGCGTATCGGGGTTACTTCAGCGTTTGAATTGTGCTTGCGCTTCTATCTGCGCGGCAGCGAATACGTCAGCGGGCCGAAGCGGTTGCGGACGTGATCCGTCCCATTCGAAAGCATCGCAAGCCGACACGGAACGGCGCGCCATTCAACCAAGGCAGGAAAAGGGCCAACAGATAAGTGACCGGCATCAGGGCGATGGTCGAGCCGAGTTCACCAAGAGCGATCATTCGCCTCTCCTTAGGCGGTTGCTTGGTCGTTCGGACGCGCGCCGTTCGACCCTCCAGTGACTCGACGCAAAAACGCTGACAGCGCGCACAACACGACGGATATCGGATCATCGGCACTCGTCCCGAGAAACCGCACAAAGATTCCATCCCACCGCACAGCTCGCCCGACACCGCTATTTCGCCCGATCCTTTCAATCCGAACAATCAGCGATCGGCGGCATGGCGGCGGGATGGGCTGTTCGCGAGGCAAACGTCAACCCGGATGGCACCGAAGAAACGGAACGTCCGTTCGCGGCGTCAACGGTCGCTCGCATGGACCGCGAAGACAGATCCGGTCACACGCCCAACTGAATCGCCGATGGCCACGAGAACAGACAGGTCGGCTCGCGGGGCGACATCCGGTATGTTGGCATCGGCTACTGGCCTTGTACAGGGCCACCGTCTATCATGATGGAAACGCAAGAACGAACCACCGCCCGCAGG
>SKVE01000975.1 GCA_007129635.1 Planctomycetaceae bacterium | reverse complement strand
CCTGCTCCACCTGCCACTTTTCGACGTACTGCCGGTCGGCTTCGCTGAGCCGATCGAGCTGGATCTCGATTTCCTCGCTGTCTTCGCACACCAGCATAACCTTGCCATCGGCCACGCCCGATAGCTTGGCCTGCACCGAGTACCTGCCCTCGCTGTCCGTCCAGGTGCGGAGTTCTTCCGCCATGGTCACGGACACGAAGACGACTGCCAAAAGACCAAACGCGACGACGGCGGCGCCCTGAAACAGAATCTGTCGAGAGACGGCCCATTTCGCCTTCATCTTACAGCCTCCCAAGATTTGAGTTGGACTCGGTGACGGCTCTCAGACGGCCAGCCAATCCGAACGGGCCGGCGATGCAGAGGAATTCAGCCCGCGGTTGGCCCGGCCAGATGACCAAGCGCCGAACGCGATATTAGCGCCAACATATCCGCCGGCGCGGAAATGTCAAGCTCACAGCACGGAAAACTTCTCCGATGGTTTGGCAGGAATCTTCGTCTTGACCCCACATCTCACCCGCTCGGACCAACCACTTCACTGAGGCTGGCTCCCATAGTCATGAACCCGTTCATGCGATATGGTAATCGATTGGAAGTTCGATCTTCAACCATCCAGTTGGCGGCGTAGATTTCCTGGTACGCACCCGGCCAGGAGTTTTTCGTCAATCAAGGTGGCGTTGCGCGAATGAGGCCAAGCAATACTTGGCCGGGTGCTTCACATCGATGGGAAAGCGAGGCGGGTGGCATCATGCAGCGAATCGTGATGGGCGTGATCGGCAGCGTTGTGCTGGTTTGCAGCGGGTGGGGGCAGGCTCGGGCGGAAGATGACCGTTCGATGCCGTGGGCCATCGGGGGAACCGGCGGAGTGTATCTGCTGGTGGAACCGGGTGAGCTACGGATCGAATTGTTCAAACGGGACCGGAATGTACGGGGCGCTCGAGGTACCGTGATGCGGGCCATCTTGGCCGGGCCGGACCGCGAGGTGCTGGCTGATGTGACGATCCCGTCGACCGGTGGTTCGACCGGCCATCCGCCGGGACCCGTCCAACAACAGGTGCTGACCGCGTCTGTCCAACATGCCGGGGTCTATGCGCTGAACCTGACGACCCAAGGCGATCGTCATGGACTGAATGTCGAATGGGCGATCCGGACGAACGCGGCAGGGTGGGTGGTCGAGACGTCGCGCGGGCATCGGGACGAGCGGCATCGCGAGCCGATTGTATTGACCGATGGCTCGCGCCGTGCCGACGTGAATTTCCTGCCTCGTCCGGGACGATTCCAAATCGAGGTGGAGGGTCTGCCTGCGGACTCACCGCCACTGATGCTGTACGATGAACACGGCGAACTGGTCGCTCAGATCCCGGTGGCGGCCCAGCGCAGTACCTCGATTCGCCAATACATGGGTATCGGAGTGTCGGATCAACCCGAGGGATCCGCGACGCATGTTGTTCCGACCGACAAGAAACGTGGCGATCGGCCATGGCGTCTGCACTTCCCCCAAGCTCAGGCGTTGTTGGAGATCGACGGGCTGACTCGCTGGGAAAGCGGTGACCGATACCGCGATCACTGCGTGTGGACGCCCGAGGCCGATTCCTGGTTCCCGTGGATGGAACATCGCTGGTTGATCAGCCCGTACCAGCGTACCGTGTACGTACCGCCGGATCAGCAGGGGCAGGTGACCTTCGTGGTCCATAACAACAGTCCTCGGCGGCAAACCATCGAGCTGGAACTGGAGTTTCCTGACGATCCATGGCCGTTGCGTTTTTCGGACGACTCGGCTCGTCGCGTCACGCTGGATGCCGGTCGCCGGGCGGAAGTCGATCTGGTCTTTCCGGGACCGGCCGACGGGCAACGCCAAGTCGCCTACGTTCGAGCGACGCCTACCCAGGCACCTCGGATGACGACCTATGCGACGCTGACTGCGGTCGGCGGCCAATCGCCGGTGGACCAGCCGCTGCAACTGCCTCTGGTGCTGCAGCCCTACGCACACGAGAACCGCCAGTTCGGATACTTGCCGGATTACCCGGTGAATCAGCAGGTTTATTTCGACTTGCAGAACCGGCCCTTCGTCGTCGATGGTTCGACGCTGTACCACCAGGCAGACGGCCGTTGGCAACCGACCGATCTAAGGCAAGCGGTGGTCCGAACGGTTCCGGACGGCGTGGCGGGAGCTTGGAGCGCCGTGGGGTCGAAAGTCGCTTTCGACTCGGACAACCATGTCTATCTGATCGGCCATTCGGGCACGCGGGCCGCGTTGCTGCATTCGGCCGACGGCGGCCAGACATTCACGGCTTACGTGATCCCCGGTCGAGAGAACGAGCCACGAACGTGGGACATCGAGCAGTTTTCGGGACACAATGTGCCCGACGGCCCTCCGCCCGTGGTCCGGCTGACTCGAACCCATCGCGACACCGACCCCAGGTTGCGTTGGCGCAGTACGAACGATCTGGAGTTGATCGTCAGCGACAAGACGGCGGACGGTCACCTGCAGTTCCACGATCCGGTGCGGCTGACCGAAGCCGCGCTATCCAGCTCGATGCATTCGGGCATCCCATCGATGATCGTTTCGCGTGACGACCGCGTCCACGTGGTGTGGGGCGAGGCGACCGATCCGTCCATCGACCGCGACCAGATCCCCGGCGTCCCCGCCTATGTTGCCACCTATGACCGGCAGACTCGTCAGTTGGGCGAACCGGTGTTTATGAGCTTCGGGCCACCACCCAACGACGGGCACAATACGCCCAGCATCACCATGGATCGTCAGGGCTGCTTGCACGTGGTGGTGGGGACCCATGGTCGACCCTTCCAATACCTCAAATCGCTGGAGCCCAACGATGCGCATGGCGGCTGGTCCGAAGCCATCCGCACCAGCCAGCAGGATTTGCGGCAGACCTATGTGGGCCTGGTGTGCGGAGCTGACGATTCGCTGCATTTGGTGTTCCGCCTTTGGCAATCGGGCCAGGAGCACTTGGACGGCGGGCTCTGGGCCGCGCTGGCCTATCAGACAAAACCGCCGGGCCAGGACTGGGGCCCCGTCCAAATTCTGGTAGCGCCGCCGCTGTCAGAATACAGCATCTATTACCACCGGCTGACCGTCGATCGCGAGGGCGCTCTGCTGCTGTCCTACGACTACTGGTCCACCATGTGGTTCTACCGCAACGATCAGCGTGGCCCCGTGGCTGCTGGGTCCGGCCGACCGGGCCGAGGTTGGGGACGCACCGTGCTGATCTCGCCGGACAACGGCCGCCGGTGGATATTGTGGTGAGGCCAGGTGATGAACGTGGACCTTGCGCAGGAGGAACCGGGCGGCGGGACCAGCGGAACGCTGCCGGAGTGGTGCCGAGTGTACGAGGGCGTGTTGGACAGCGAGGTCGAAGCCGTGCAGCAAGTCGCTCCGCCCACACCCTGCCCTCTCCCACGAGGGGCGAGGGACATT
>SKVE01000240.1 GCA_007129635.1 Planctomycetaceae bacterium | reverse complement strand
TACGTTGCCAGATTATAGCCGAAATACCGGGTCCAAGTAGCCCGCCAAGCAGGGTGGCTGGGCCGCCAGCCAATTTCGAGCTACCCCGCCAACCGAAGGTCTCCAATATCGCGGGAGACCTTCGGTCGGCGGTTTCGGCGGGGTCGGAGACCCTCGCCCAACGCGGAGCTACCGGGCCTGCTCACATCATTCCTGTGTCGCGCCATGCTGCTCAGCCCAAGGCTCGCTGGACGGCCTGACGCATCTTATGCAGACCGGCGCGGGCGGCGGTAAGCGCGTCCTGAGCCCAGTAGTCGCGGTTGAACAATTCCAACGACAGGGCGCCGCGAAAGCCGGTGGCGTACAGATCGCGTAGGATCTGATCCATCGGCGCCACGCCGTCGCCCGGGAAGATCCGATGGGAATCGTTCATCTGTTCCCGTGGTGGGTCGGCGGGATAGTCGTTGATGTGGAAGACGTGCATCGCGGCGCCGTTGAGCAACCTCAGGCCGTGGAATCCGGTTCCGCTGCGGAAGATGTGATAGACATCCAGCAGTAAGCAGGCATCGGGATGATCGCTTTGGATGGCGACCAACGACGCCTCGCCCACCGTGCCCAACGTCTGTGCCGTTCCCCATGTCTCCAGTTGGGGCACCACGCCCATTTCGCGGCCCAACCGCAGCACCGCATGGTAGCGCTCGGCGATCTGGCGCAAGTCCATGCCGGGAACCTGGTTGATGCCGGCTGGTGGTGCGGCGATTCGTTTGCCGCCGATCTGAGCGACCAGATCCATGTCGCGTCGAAATTCTTCCATGGCCTGCTGGCGGCGAGCATCATCGTCGACCGCCCAGGCGGGAAAGCCGACCGCGCCTTCGACGACGAGCCCCAAATCGGCGATCTCTTTCCGCAGATCCTTCAGGGAATGCCCCTCTTCGACATGGCGGCGCAGCGTACGGATCCACGGTTCGATCCCCGAATAACCAGCCTCGGCCGTCACCTGGATCTCTTGGCGAGCCGTCAGTTTCTGCCCCATGATCGTGCCGGTATTCAGGCAAAAGCGAAACGGCTGGTCGGTTGCCTCTTCCTCGGCCGTCGCCTGGGGGGAAGTCCATCTCCCGAACCATGCCGCGCCGACACCGGCTGCGGCCCCCGCAAGGATCGATCGACGCGGCAATAACGGACCTTTCATGATGCTCCTCCGCACAACTGGCTGGGATACCGACGAACTGTCACGGTTGTCAATGGACCGCGGGGGGGTCGTAATCGCCGACCAGATCGGCTTGCGTGCCGTCGGCCGGGATCTGTGCCTCTTTGCCCAAAGCCCAGAAAATGCTGTTGATCATCAGGCGACGCATGTTGATGTCGGTGAATTCTTCGGGATGCCCGAGTGTCGTGAAGAAAACACGAGCCGTCTGGCCCGTATCACCCGTGTAGGTTTTGGTCCAAGCCACGGGTTGAATCAGCGGATGGGGAGTGTCTTCCGCACGGCTCGAGCCGATCGCACGTCCGAGCAACAAAGTCTGAACGTCCTCGCCTTGGACCGGCGTCACGTGGTACAGCCAACTGCGACCCGTAAACGGCTCGACACCCCGCAGGATCGGATGGGGGCTGATCGCCGGGAAGACGGCCGTGCTGGAATGATGTCCGTGATGCGTGATCCAGCGCTGACCGAAAATGTCTTGTCCGAAACCATGGTTCCAGCGAGCAAAATCACCCTCTTGGTTTCGAAACGCATGGGTGGTCGTCCGCAAACCGATCATCGGACGGCCGGAATTGACATAATCGACGATCTTTTGCATCTGGTCGTCGGGCAACGTACTCCAGCGGAGATAGAAGACAGCCAGGTCGGCATCCGCCAGAGCGTCCAGGCCCTGCAGGCTCCGGTCGGCTTTGGGGTCCATGTTGCCCTGGTCATCCACCGGGATCACCTGGCTGGTTCGAAAGCCGTGATGCTCTTCCAACAATTCGGCAAGCAGCGGCATGGTGATCTCCGACCGATACTCGTGATCGCCCGCGACGAACACGACGTGCGGCCGATCGTCGGCCAGACCGATCACGGCACCAGTAAGAACGATCAAAGCCACAGCGGTTGATAGCAAACGTTTCATAGCTCCACCTTTCGTCGCAACAGTCGGGGTTGTCTCGATCCACACTCCCTGCCCCAAGGTTGAATATACGATACACACAACCCGGCTGGCTACCCCCGGAACCGGAAGAATTCGGCCCGGCAGCGATTCGTGACGTTGAGCGATCACATCGAAGATCCGCAGGTCCACCGATTCTTTCCGGCCAGGTCTTCAGGTAGGATCAACGGTTCATCGGCGATCCGTCTGTTGGCTCCCGATGCTGGTAGCCGCCAGATGTTCGAATCCCTACCACGTGGCCCTGCTGCACAAGGATTTGTGATGCCTTCCCCCCAAAGACCGCTTGTGAACCCAACCAGATGTTTTCGTACCGCGCTGTTGTCGCTGGCGTGCATGGCAATTTACGGAACTGCGCTGGAAGCCGCCCCCGTGCCGATCATCCTGGACGTGGACATGGAGAGCGATGTGGACGATGTGGGAGCGTTGGCGCTGCTGCACGTACTGGCCGACCTGGACGAAGCGAAAATCTTGGCCGTCATGGTCTCGGCGGCCAATCCGTATAGCGCGCCATGTGCCGACCGCATCAACACGTACTACGGCCGCGGCCATCTGCCGATCGGCAACGTGCGTGGCGAGCCCATCGCTCGACCCACGGGCCCCGGACAAGCCGTGCTCAGGGACTCGCGGTACGCGCGTCAGATCGCCGAAGAATTTCCCGGATCGCTCGCCAGCGGCAACCAGGCTCGTGATGCGACCGATCTGTATCGGGAAATCCTGGCCGAACAACCCGATCGCAGCGTCGTGATCGTCACCATCGGCTACAAGACCAACCTGCGGAACCTGCTGGACAGCGGTGCCGATCGGCACAGCGACCTCAGCGGCCTGGACCTGGTGCAACGCAAGGTCGCCAAGTGGGTCTGTATGGGCGGGCATTTCGATCGGCCGCGAAGCGAGGCCAATCTGGTCTGGGACTCGCCGGCGTCGACCGACGCGATCGACCGTTGGCCCACCCCGATCGTATTCAGCGGCTGGGAGATCGGAGCCGCGATCCTGACCGGTTCCAAACTGGCCGAGGTCTCCGAAGCCAGCCCCGTGCGCCGAGCGTACCAATTGTACCGGGGTCAAGTCGGCGGGACTCGCGAAAGCTGGGACCAGTCGGCCGTGCTGCTGGCCGTCCGCGGCGCGGGCGATCATTGGTCGCTGTCGCCGCCGGGTCGCGTTCAATCGAAAGACGGCATCAGCCGCTTCCAGCCAGACCCGGACGGCCAGCACCGGTACTTGATCGAAAAAGCCGACCCAAAGAAGATCGCCGCCGAACTGGATGAACTGATGGCCCGTCCGCCCAAAGCATCCGATTGATCATCGTCGACCC
>SKVE01000436.1 GCA_007129635.1 Planctomycetaceae bacterium | reverse complement strand
GTGGAACGATTCCTGCAGGCCGGCCACCTGCAGCTTGGCAAATTCGGCTTCGGCCCATGCGCGATGCTCGTTGCCCAACCAGCCGGCCGCGTGTAGCTGGACATCCTCGAATCCGCTCCGACGCCGCAGTTCGATGAACGCGTCGACCAGGATGTGGAAGCCTTTCTCACGAGTCAATCGAGCCAAGTAGCCGATGCGTCGTGGCTGATCGGCTCGCGATCGCTCGGCCGGATCACCCGGCAGCAGGAAGTCGGCCGTATCGATCCCCAACGGCACTCGATGAACCCGCTCGGGCGGCAGCCCGAAATACTCGGTCATCTTATCCGCGTAGAATTGGCTGTGCACCAGGAATCCGTCGATGCTATCGATCAACCGGCCGATCTGATCCATGGCCTGCTGGCGATAGGGTTCGGTCAGGGCGTCCAGGAACACGTCGTCGCCTTGCAACGTGACCAGCACCGGTACGTTTTGCTTGCGTTTGATCTCGGGGATACAACCGCCGATCAACAGGTTGGTCATCACGATCAGATCCGGACGGGCGGAATGAGCCAGCCATTGGCACAACCGCCGCACCTCTTTGCATTGATACCCGAGCTTGCCTCGCAGCATCGACACGGTCAGCGAGCCCAGTTCCTTGGGATCGATCTCGATACCTCGCGACGTGGCCCAGCGGAGCAGACGCGGTTGGTCCAGCAACCGGTCCAGCAGCGAAGGCAGGTAGCGGAACAGCGCGTATTTCTGCTGGAGATACACATTCACGCCGCCGAAGAAGACCCGATCCACACTCACGTCATGCTCGTCGGTCCGGATCGGTGTATACGTCGGGATCAATTGCACATCGACTCCGATCCGGGTCAGTGCTGCGGCCAGCGTATTGTCGTGCATGCAGCTACCGCAGAACATCCCCGCGGCGCCTGCGGTCAGGTAGGTCAGTTTCATGGCTTGATGCTACTCCATCCGTCTACGGACAGCGTCTAGCGTCGCGTGGTGGCGGATTGCTGGACATCCTGCCATTGGCGAGTCAGCCGGTCAAGTTGCTGTTGCTGCAGACGACGCTGCTCCCGCTGGCTGGACGCAATCCGACCGTGGTTGGTCAATCGATCGTACTCTTCATGTCGAAGCTTCAATTCCTGGATAAACTCCTGCATTTTGCGGTTCCATTCGGCTTCGACCATCTCGGTCGCTCGCTGGGGCGTGGCGGCCGTGCGTACGATCCGATTTCGAGCGAAGTACAGCCGAGTTTCCAACGCAGCGATTTGAGTCAAGTCGAAATGGCCCTGCTCGTGGTCCAACAGTTCTTGATTCTGCGGCAACCGATTCCAGGACTGGTCGCGGATGACCACGGCATCGACTTCGACCAGCGTGATCCGAGCCGTGGCTCGTCGACCTCGGACTTGCGTCTCGTAGCCGTACCGAAACTTCAGTTCCGACGTGGTCCAGGCATCCAGACCGCCGTCCTCTGCAGGGACCTCGGCCTGAAAGTCTTGCGGCATCAGCGGACCCGACTCGTAGATGCGCTGCTGATCCGCCTCGGCTGACTCGGCACCTGGCGGTCCCTGATCGGTCGCCGACGCAATGCAGGCTGCCGCGACGACGATCGCCGATACAAAAATTTGGAACCGCAAAGAAGCCATGTTCGATGTAAGCTTTTCGATGATTGTTGGGGAGATCGCCTTCCTGGGGTTTCGCGTCCATCAAGGACCGACAGCATGCCGAATTATCGGCCGAACAACGCGACTAGGCAAGCGATCAGGCAAGCGATCCCCCCATCCGTGCATGCCGCAAGGGAACCGTTTCAATCCATCGCACCGTCATCGGAGATTCGGCCGGTCGCTGAACGGCCACGGCCATCTGATAGCGTTCGTCGAACCGGAAGGCGTGGAACTGCCAGCGGCAGGGATCGCCTAGCGAGGGATCGTGAAAATGGATTTGGGGCGACTGGTCTGCGGCCTGTGTAAACGAGAAAGATTTCAGCGGGATCGATAAACCGGCGCCATGAGCTTTCAAAAAGGCTTCTTTCAACGTCCAGAACTCCAGGAACCGCTCCGGACGCTCCCCCGTCGGCACCGCCAGCAGCGACGCGATTTCGTCGGGCGCGAAGTAGTGCCGGGCGATCGATTCATCGGCCACTTGACGCCGTAGATCCTCGACATCCACGCCCAGTTCCCATCCCTGACTGACCGCACAGACAATCAACTCTGAGGTGTGGGACAAATTGAAACGAAGCGGGCAATCGGTTGGGTGGGCGATATGCGGTTTGCCGAACGGATTGGCAGAAAACCGCCAACTCTCGGGTAGCACGTCAGCGTATGCCGACAGAGCGGTACGCACCAGGACGCGGCTGATCAAGCATTGATGTCGACCTGATTCGAATACGAACCGGTCGCAAGTGGCGGCTTCTTCCGGCGGCAGCACGGCCCGATATTCGCCTTCCATTTGCAGGGCCAACGTCGCATCCCATCGCACGCACCACAGATCGATTTGGTCGAGACCGAGGGTCCGGGACGAGATCGATCGTTCCGAAGCGTTCATCGAAAGCGGCAATCTATTCGACCGATTCTTGTTCGGCAGCAAGTTCCTTGCCGATCGAAAAACCCTGCCCCAGGGTGCCTCCGATACCGTAGTACACCTGGTTGGCAGGCGAGAAGACGATCGGCAGCACTTTTAGCATGTCCGGCATGCCTCGACCGTCCAGTACCCCCTCTTCGGCCTTGACATCCATCACTTGGCCAACAAATTGCGTATGCATCCCCAAATCGAAAACGTGCAACACCTTGCACTCCAGAATCAGGGGGAATTCCTGGATGTAGGGCGCGTCGACGATCTGGCTGCGGACGGCCGTCAGCCCGGTCGCTTCGAATTTGTCGGTATCGTGCCCGCTGACCAGCCCGAAATAGTCGACCAGCTTGACATGTTTCTCGGTTGGGACGTTGATCGTAAACGCCTGCCGTTCGATCAAACTGGCGTAGCTGCGAGTCGATTTGCGCAGCGACACGGCCACGCACGGGGGGTCTGAACAACAGATTCCACCCCAAGCAGCGGTCATCCCATTGGGTTTCTCGTTATTGCCATAAGAACCGACAATCCAAGTCGGTGTGGGGTAGACCAGCGTCTTGGCACCAAGCGATCGTTTCATCGTAAGCTCCCGCAAAGAATCAAAGAACTTCTGCATGATACAGAACGACCGGCCAGTTGACCAAGTGGTCCAACGCTGCAATTGGTGGGTGGCATTTATTGCACCGAATTTTGGCAAATTCGGCTACGGGTAAATTCGGTATCGGATTCCGGACCGAATTTTGGCAAATTCGGCTACTGGCAAATTCGGGGCCCATGTAGCCGAATTTGCCAAAATTCGGGACAGTAGGCAGTGGGTCAAAGATGCTTGGTTCGTTGTGCTTTGTGTTGCGCTGTGTCCTCTGCGGTTCGGAATAGCGGGGGT
>SKVE01000195.1 GCA_007129635.1 Planctomycetaceae bacterium | reverse complement strand
TTTCGGGTACGGGACCCGTCGCCGATGATGGTTTCTCGGTAACCACGGTCCTGCTGGTCGACCATTCCGCGGCCGTAGATCCCATAAACCTCGATCTCCTGGTTGACGGCACCTTCGAATTCGGCCGGGTTGATCCAGTGGTTGTTGTAATCGCCTCGCATGCCGTCTTGGTAGGTGACGGCCACATCGATGCTGTCCCAGGTATCGATGGGTCCACGACGTTTGAATGTTTCGGGGTTAACGCCGCGCCGCGCGGCGATCTCGCGGTGGTGCTGGTCCCAATGCTTCAGGAGATTCTTTTGCCCGGTGGCGAACACGGCGACCGGTTGGACTTGCAAGTAATGGTGCACGACATCCAGCCAATGGCAACCGACATAGGCGAACGGATTGCTTTGCTGGGCCCAGGCGAAGATCTCGCTGCTGACCGCCAGCGGTTCTTCCAACACGGCTCGCACGCGGTTGATCGTGCCGTAGCGTTGTCTGGCGTTTTGCATCATCTCGCGGACGAAGGGATCGAACCGCTTGTGCATATCGACCGCGACGATCCGCTGCGTCTGTCGGGCTCGGGCGATGATTTGATCCGCGTCGGCCATGGTCAGGCACAGGGGTTTTTCTGCGATCACATCGCATTCGGCATCCAACGCATCGAGGATCGGCTGGGTGTGCAGATGATCGGGCGTGGCGACGAAGACGACGTCCGGCTTGTGTTCGGCCAGGATTTCTTTCCAGACCGTATCGCCGTAGCAGGCGTGGATCGGCAGATCGGGAAAATCCTGGCGAAACCAATCGACGATGCGCGCGGCGGTTCCGGTTGTTCTGCTTCGCGTACCGACGGCGTTGACGCGGATCTTCACATCCGCCACTTCGGCAGCCAGGTGGCTCATCCCGATGCTGGTCAGGGCTCCTGCGATGCCGCCCCGCATCATGTCTTTCAAGCTCGGCCCGATCACCTCATCGAAAAACATCCCGCCGCCCAGGACGGCGACGTTCAAAGATCGATCTCGGATGCTCATGTCCGGTGCTCCGTGTGCTTCTTTGATTCAAGCGAATACTCGTCGATGGCTCTCAGGCCAGGGTACGGTCGTAGTTGAATCGGAACGGCCGCTGGTTGGGCAAGGGCGGTTGGCTCCATTCGGCGATCGTGTCGGGCGAACCGATCAAATCGACGACCAGATGTCGCGCCAACAACCGCGTGTTTTGAGCGCCGCGCAGATCGAAGGGCGTCTGAGGTCGGAATACCCACAACCCGTTCTCGTGTCGCGGGATCATGTGGACATCGCGACGATCGGCGAACAGATGCCCCAAATAGTCCGGGGGCAGTTCGACTCGCGAAGTCATCAACGGGGGGCGTCCGAAGACGGTCAGCGAGCAGGACACGGGGCAGACGGCCGAGACGTGTTCCAATTGCTTGCGTCCCGCTTCGATCGATAGCGTGACGCACTGGATGCCGCAGTGGGCCAGCGTGCGCGCGGCCAGCGAGTTGAGCACGGGCAACCCTAGCCCGCTCTCCAACCGAACGCCGGCAGCACGTGCCATCCGCCAGCCGCCCCAGCTATTGACCTCGACCACCGTTCGCAACTTACGGCAAGCCTGCAGCAGGGTTTCGAGCTGGTCCAGTTGGTCCTCGAAAATCACGGTCGGCAACGCCACGACCAACGGGATGCGGCGGCAGGCCTTGTGGATCGGTCGCAGATTGTCGGCCGTGACGCCCTCGACGATCACACCGCCATCGGGACGGATGCTGTCCAGAAACATCAAGGCATCGTCGGCATGCAGCCGAGCCCGATCGGGCGGATCGTTGGGCATGCGTCGATTTGCCGGGTCGGGCTCGCCCGGCGCGATGACGGCTCGCACCGACTCGGGCAATTCGAAATCGAGCGGAGCGTTAAACTTCTTGACGGCCTGGTGGATCACTGTCGAGATCTGATGGATCAACTTGTTGGAAGCGCGGGGTACGAGCAAGAAGTCCGGGTCGTCGGTGGCGCCGCGCACCAAGCGGTGCCCGCGCGCCGCTTCGGTTTGCAGGTACTGCAGGACGGCGCCGACCGAGATGGCTTTGTAGGCTCGTTTCACGACCGTCTTGGGAATCGACCACTCGAACTTTTGCTCGCGACACAGGCAGACGATCTGGACCCGATCTCCGCCGGTGGTGATTTCCAATTCATAGGTCGACTGGGCGTCGCGGGTGTCGGGAACGTTCGCTGGTTCCGCATCGCATGGTGTCCGCGGCATCGCGCCGGGGCGGCTGCTGCGGCCCTCGGCCAGACCGGTCAACTGCGTCCGCTGGCCGTCCAAGAAGCCGTCGGTCAGTCGACGTCCGGTATAGGAAGCCAACGGCGAGGCGGATTCCAGGCTGGGGATCGTCTCGCCCGCCAACGCGCGGCGGTACAGCCCGACCGCCTGGCTGACCCAGTCGGCGGTCTTCAAGCGTCCCTCGATCTTCAACGCTTTGACCCCGGCGGCGCGCAGATCCGCCAGCCGATGAGCCGTGCTGAGGTCACGCATCGAAAGGGGCGTCCCGGCTGGTTGCAGGTCCACGGTCCACGGCACGCGACAGGGGCTGGTGCACGCGCCGCGATTGCCGCTACGACCGCCTACCCAACTGGATAGCAGGCAGCGTCCCGAGACGCAGAAGCACAACGCCCCTTGCACGAACACTTCCGTCTGTACCCCTTGTACACTGGAAGCCGCCGCGATTTCGTCCAGCGTCAACTCGCGAGCCAAAACGACTCGATCCGCCCCCAGATCACCGGCCGCTGCCACGTCCGCGCTGTTGGCGATGCACGTCTGCGTGCTGAAGTGGAATTCGATCTGCGGGTACAGCGGGCGAAAGGCCAGTAGCGCCGGGTCACGAATCAACACCCCATCCACCTGGGCTTGGTGAGCCAACTCCAGCAGCCGAGCCGCTTGGGGCAATTGAGCTTCGGCGATGTCGGTGTTCAGCGTCAGGTAGACGCGGACGCCGCGCTGATGAGCCTGCTGGACCACATCGGCAAACGCGTCGGGGCGAAAGTTGGTGGCCTTTTGCCGAGCGTTTAAGTCGGTCATGCCCAGGTAGACCGCGTCGGCGCCGGCCTGGATCGCGGCATCCAACGCTGCCTGATCGCCTGCCGGGGCAAGCAGTTCCGGCAACGCGTGCGAGTCGCCGGGTTCCGTCGGTGGTTGGTCGGTGTCCTGCATCGAATGGTGTCTCGAGTTTTCTAAAACGTAACGAAGGGTCGACTCACAGGTCCGGAAACGCGGCCTTCAGGTCCAGTGGGTCGTCGGTTTCCTGCTGCAATGCTAGCAGCGAGGCGAACAATCGCTTGACAGTCGCCTGATGCTTCGGATCGTCTGCCAGATCGACCGTTTCGGCTGGATCGGACTGGACGTGAAACAAACGCACTCGACCAATCGTCGGATACAGGATCAGTTTGTACCCATCCTGGCGGACCATGCGTTGACGTTG
>SKVE01000737.1 GCA_007129635.1 Planctomycetaceae bacterium | reverse complement strand
TCGCCGAACTCCCGGTCCTGGCCGCCGTAGCACATGCGATGGTCGAAGCCGTTGGCGGCCAGGATGTAACGGCGCCAGGTCGAGGCGTTGTGGCCGTTCCAGGAGGCGCGGGTGGTGGTCAGGGCGTCGCACAGCCGGCCGCGGCGGGTGCCAAGGAGGCGCAGCTTGCGTTCGCGGGCCAGATCTGGGCTGCCGTTGGCGGCCAACCAGGCCGGATCGCAATGACGGCCGGTCCGGATGTCGTCGTCGCTGAGGGCCTGGCTGGTGGCCAGGCTGAGCTTGTTGTAGCCGCCGGAGAGGAAGCGGCCGGGGCGGGCCAGGCAGACATGCCAGGCGATGAAGTCCCGGTGGGGGATGCAGTCGGCATCGGTGAAGATGCAGTAGTCGCCGTGGGCCGCCGCCACCGCCCGGTTGAGGGCCTGGCATTTGCGGAAGCCCTGATCGGGCTGCCAGATGTGGACCAGGGGCAGGGCGAGGTCCTGGGCGGCCCGGCTGATGACCTCGGCGGTGTCGTCGCTGGAGCCGTCATCGGCGATGATGATCTCATCGGCCGGCAGGCTCTGGCAGGCGCAGCCGACCAGGACCTTGCCCAGCCAGGCCGGGCTGTTGTAGGTGGTCATCATCAGGGAGGTCTTCATCGCCCCATGCTCCGGTGTTGGTGACTGGATGTCACCCAGGGGTCAGTGTCCGGTCCGGGCGGGGGTGGTCAATCGCAGGGGCAGGCCCCTTGGCAAGCGCCAATCAAGCGGCACAGTGAGGCTATGCCCCTACCCCTGCGTTGTGCCGCCCTGCCCCCTTTGCGTGTCGATGAGGCCGTGCCAGCGGTCAGCTGTGCGGCGGTCGAGCAGGGGCCACAATTGGCCGAGGAGGGGGCCTACCTGTGGGTCCAGGTGGCCTGTGAGCAGTTGCCGGCCCGCCAGGCTGCCGCCGCCCTGGCCCGGACCGCCCAGGTCGATGAACATCTGGTCTGTGGGGCCGGCAGTCATGACCGCCGGGCCCACTATACAGCCTGGTTCTCGATTCCGGCTGATCAGGTCGAGCATCCGGCGGCCATCCCCGGGGCCGGCTACAAGCGCAAGCTGCGGGTCCTGGCGGTGCAGCGCTTCCGGCGGCCGGTCAGCGCCCAGGAGATCAAGAACCTGCAGTGGACCCTGCGGGTGAACGGCGGAGCCGGGCTGTATCAGGAGGCCCGCCGCCTGCTCGATCACCTGCGCCGGGAACCGGCTCCCAACTACATGGCGGCGACGGTGATCGGGACCGACAACGAGGCCCGCTGGGGACGGCTGCTGGCCCAGGGTCGGTCCCTGCCCCCGGCGGTGGCCCGTCAGGGCCTGTCGGCGCGGCGTCTGCTGGGTGCCAGTCGGGGGCGGCTCTTCAACCGTCTGGTGGCCGAGCGTCTGGGGCGCGATCTGTTGCGCCACGCCCTGGTCGGGGATGTCCTGCGCACCGGCTGCAATGGCCGCAATCGTCCCGGCTCTCGCCGAAATAGGCCAGCATGTGTCTCGTCAGACAACCCGGCTGTTCCGCCAACTCGACCACGTTTCGGACACGGGCGATGTCGAGTTGCTCGCGGCGCCAGAACCGCTCCATCAGCGATTCGGCCAACTGCCGGCGGTCCGGGAGCATCTTTAACACGCGGTAGGCGTCCCTCAACCCGGACGCCTGGACGATCAGATCGCCTTGTTCTTCCAGGTATCCGATGGCGGCCATGATCCGCTCGCGCGGGCTGCTGATAGCCGCGGCAGTGGCGTCTATGTCCAAAGCGAACCACGTCTTGCCCTTCTTCGCCTGGCGAAAGACCTGACGGAGGAACTCCGCCCGCCGCGCGTCGAATCGCGCGAGCATCTCTTTCGAACCCTTCTGCGGCTGAAACTTCACGCTGGAATAGAAGGCACCGGTCGATCGGATAACGCCGTCGAGTTCCAGATATGTCAGCAGCGTCTTGACCACCAGGATCCGCATGTCGTGCCGCTGGGACAGTTCGTGGATGGGAACAACGAACTGATCGCCGCGCCCGAACACGTCTTCGACAAACTCCCGCACCGCCTCGGCCGTCGGCGTGTCCCCGTAGGAGAAATTCTCCAGCACAACCACATCGTCACGGCAGACAAGCATCTCACAAACCGACTCGAGACCGTCGCGGCCTGCCCGGCCGATCTCCTGCGAGTAACTCTCCAGGCTCTTCGGCAGGTTGTAGTGATAGACGTACCGGATGTTCGACTTGTCGACTCCCATCCCGAATGCGATCGTCGCCACGACGATCATGTCGCCGGATGCCATGAACGCGTCCTGAATCGCCGAGCGCTGATCGTTTTCCAGTCCCGCATGATATGCCCGGGCCGGGTATCCGGCGTCGATCAATGCTTCAGCCACACGTTCGGCCGTGCGTTGCAGCGTGACGTAGACGATCGTCGGTCCGCGCCGGCGCTTCGCCAGACGGCTGAGCAACACGGCGTCGCGCTGCTCACCATCGGTGGGCGTGACCGCCGGCCGCAGGTTCGGCCGATAGAACCCCGTGTGCACGAGATCGTCGCCGGCGACTCGGAACTCGTCGCAAACATCCTGGGCGACCTTCGGCGTTGCTGTCGCCGTCAGGCATAGCACGCGCTCCACTTTCAGGTCTTTCGCCAGCTGTGCGATCTTCAGGTAGTCGGGACGGAAGTTGTGGCCCCATTCGCTGATGCAGTGCGCTTCATCAATGGCCAGCAGCGAGATATTATGCCGCTCGAGCGAACGGGTGAAGCGCTCGTTGTTCAGCCGCTCGGGGGCGATGAACAAGAGCTTCAGCCGCCCGTTGTTCAGCGCATCGTATACGCCCAGCGTCGTTTCGCGATCCAGGCTCGAATCCAGCCGCGCCGCGGGTATGCTGCGAGCGGCAAGGAAGTCCAATTGGTCCTTCATCAGCGCGATCAGCGGCGATATTACCAGCGTCAGTCCGTCCAGCATCAAGGCAGGCAACTGGTAACACAGACTCTTGCCTGCTCCTGTAGGGAAGATCGCCAGCACCGATCGGCCCGCAAGCAGTCGGCCCACCACCGCTTCCTGGCCTTTCAGGAATTCGGTGAAGCCGAACACGTCGCGCAGCAATACTCGCGCGGCTTCATCACGATTCGGATTGGGCATGCTGCTGTGCTCCATGGCCGGCCCGACTACACACGGCCCGGTTCGTGCAGTTTCGTGCAGTATATTCTCCCGTTTCACGAAATGACAGAGAGGAATCTGACCCCGTCTGCAGGGCGAGATCCATTCCGTGCATCATGATCATCGCGTGCGCGGCCCGGTCGCCGATCGTAACGGTCCTGCCCGGGTGGACGTGAGTTCCTGCGTGCTGAACCCATGCGAGCGATAGCAGATCCACAGCGCGCGATAGCCGTCGGCTTGCATCTCGGCGACCGGTCGGGCCGGTCCGGGTTCCATGAGGTGATCGCGAACGAATTTGGGGTTGATGCT
>SKVE01000266.1 GCA_007129635.1 Planctomycetaceae bacterium | reverse complement strand
CCACTCCACCACTCCACCACTCCTCCACTCCTCCACTCCTCCACTCCTCCACTCCACCACTTCGCACTTCGATTCGAGTGGATCGAAACTCTACGGGCGCGTTACGGTTTATGTTACTTGTAGACTCACGCCCAACCATTTCTGTGAAGGAGATCATTGTGATGACTCGAAAGCTATCCATGCTGTTTGGTGGCCTGATGGCCCTCGGCCTGGTCAGCGTTGCCCAGTCGGCTGATGCTCAGCGGCCTGGACCGGCTGGACCGCAGGGAGCGGAGCGGATGTTCCAGCGATTGGATACGAACCAGGACGGCCGGATTGTTTTGGACGAAATCCCCGACTCAGCGCCGGATTTTGTCAAACAAATGCTCAAACGAGCGGACGAAAACGAAGATGGAGTGGTGACTCGGGAGGAATTCCAGGCCGCCATGCGTCAACGGGGCCCTCGCGGTGATGCGGAGCCTCAAGGCTGGGGACGCCCCCCGATGGAACGCGGGTTCGGGCCTGCGGAAGGTTCGCCGCGGGGCGAACGTGGGCGACCGCAAGATGCCCGACCGGGTGCGGGGCCACGGCCCGCCGATCGACCTCAGGCAACGCCTGCACGCCGTCCCGACGCAACGGCGCGAGCACCGAGAACCAGGGAACTAGCACCGGGAGCATGGGATCCCCAGGTCTGGTTCGACCGAATGGATCGCGATAAGGACGGCAAATTGAGCCCCGAAGAGTTTGCGGCGGGGATGCGATTGTTTCATCGAGGGATGACCCGTCCGGGGCGTCCTACTGCAGAAGCACCCCGTTCACCTCGAGGAAGACAAGCGTGGGGACCTGGCCCGATGGCGCAACCGCCGCGAACTGGCGCACCCTGGGGAGGGGGACCTTGGGGACAGCAGTGGGGACAATCGCCGATGATGCCGGGCCGATCGGGCTTTGGTGCTGGGATGTCCGCCGAGCAGCGTGCGGAAATCGCCAAACACATGGATCGAGCGCGCCAGCAGGCCGATGCCGCTTGGAAGCGAGCAGCGACCATGCGCGATCAGATGCTGAAGCGATGGGCTCAGAAGGAAAAGGTGGAAGCCGATCTTCAGCCGGAACGTGATCGTGCGCCTCGCGTCGAACCGAAAGAGCCAAAGGCCAGGAAGGAAGCCGACCAGCGCAAGAAGCAGCCCAAGCAGCCCAAGGCCAAACCGGCCAGCGACTGATCCGCAAATTGCCCAGCCAACGGAAGGGGGCGGGCGTCGTTTTCGGTCAAGCCGCTTTCCATGTGGATCATTGCTTGCCAAAAACGACTCTCGTCCCCGTCGCGCTGGAGTTCACGCTTGAGTGTGCTGGATCATCCCGTCCTGGATTCCAGGTGTTCCCAGCGGTGGTACAGTTCCGGAAGCTGTGTTTCCCACTCGCGTAAACGATTGGCATCGGCGGCCAGTTCGTCGCCCGTTTTTCGATAGTACTCGGGACGTGCCATCTCTTGGTGCAGCGTGTCGATATCCGCCTCCAACTGTTCGATTCTCTCTGGCAACGCGGCCAACTCCTGCTGTTCTTTGAAGCTCAGCCGATTGCCGCGATCTGACGTGCGGGTTGCCGGAACTCGCGCAGATGGCTTGGTAGATTTCGCCGCGGGCTGCGTCTCTTCCCGCTGGGCTCGCTGACGCAGCCAATCGTCATACCCGCCGATGTACTCGGCGATTTGGCCATCTTCCAAGACGATCGTGCTGGTCACCACGTTGTTCAGGAACTGGCGATCGTGGCTGACCATCAGCACCGTCCCCTGGTACTCGACCAGCAATTCTTCCAACAGATCCAAGGTTTCGGCGTCCAAGTCGTTGGTCGGCTCGTCCAGCACCACCACGTTGGCGGGCTTGGCGAACATCCGAGCTAGCAGCAATCGGTTCCGTTCGCCGCCGGATAAGAATTTGACCGGGGTCCTGGCTCGCTGGGGGCTGAAAAGAAAATCCTGCAGGTAGCCCAGCACATGTTTCGACTTGCCCCCGATCTGCACATGATCGCTGCCTTCGGCTACGCTTTCTTCCGCCGTTTGTTCTTCCTCCAATTGAGCGCGCAACTGGTCGAAATAGGCGATTTGCAAATTGGTTCCCAAGCGGACGTTCCCCTGCTGAGGCGTCAACTGGCCCAGCAGGACTCGTAGCAAGGTCGTCTTACCGACGCCGTTGGGGCCGATGATGCCGATTTTGTCACCGCGCATCACGGTCGTCGAGAAATCGCGGAAGATGGGACGGCCATCGTAGGCGAACGATATCTGTTCTGCATCGATGACCAGCACCCCGCTGCGTGCCGTTTGCTGCAACTGCATGCGGACCTTGCCCGGTGAGCTTTGTCGCTGTTGCCGCTGGACTCGCATTTCTTGCAAGGCACGCACGCGGCCTTCGTTGCGAGTTCGTCGCGCCCGGATGCCTTGTCGGATCCACACTTCTTCCTCCGCCAATCGCTTGTCGAACAGGGCTTCCTGCTTCTCCTGCGCCACCAGCGCCGCCTCTTTGCGGCTGAGAAAGGTGTCGTAATCGCACGACCAATCGTACAATCGGCCGCGTTCCAGTTCCAAGATCCGATCTGCCAATCGACGCAGGAACATCCGATCGTGGGTCACGAACATCAGGGTCGATGACCAATTGCCGAGGAAACCTTCCAGCCACTCGATCGCCTCGATGTCCAGATGGTTCGTCGGTTCGTCCAGCAACAGCAGGTCCGGCTGGCCGACCAGTGCTCGCGCCAGCAGGACGCGGCGTTTCATGCCCGACGACAGCGTTTCGAAGGCGGTTCGCCCCTCCAGACTCATCCGCGACAGGATCCGTTCGACTTGCTGCTGCCGCAGCCAGCCCGATTCCGGATCGCTGTGGTCCGCCAAGCCGCTGGCCACGATCTCATGGACCTGACCCTGCATGTCGGACGGCACCTCTTGCGTCAAGCGGGCGACCGTGACACCCGGGGCAAAAACCACCTGGCCGCCGTCCGGTTCGACATCTCCCGACAAGATACGCAACAGCGTCGACTTGCCTGTCCCATTGCGGCCCAGCAACCCGATGCGCTGCCCCCGATGGATCTGACAATGGACCGAATCCAGCAGCACGGGACCGCGAAAGCGGATACTCAAATCTTGCAGGGTGACCAAAGACATAGCGGCTTGACGGTGGACGCAAAGTCCACGAGGCTACTCTCTGGGCGAGCGGCCGTCAAGCGGCCGTTTCGTTCAGAACTCGGGGATTACCTCGCCCCCGGCCCGAGTGGCCAAGGCGCGCCAGACGTCGCGGTCGATCGTTTCGGCCACGGGGCGCACCGATCCATCGACAAAGACCGATTGCACCACGCCCGGATGGTGGCTCCGCGACGTGATCACGGCATACGTAGGGTTGCCCAAGTTGCCATCGCGGCCTTCCTGCCAGGAGTTATAATCCGCATCGACCACATTGCCGTCGATGGTCACCATCACGCGTGTGTTAGGCGGCATGGCAGCGGTAAAACCGGTGTGGTGGACGCGGCCGTCAGGCCATTCCGTATGCCCGGTGTCCTTGTAGTCCGGGCCCGACAGCACGATCGCCGCAGCGTCTTCGGCCGTTTGAGGGATCGCCGTGGTCGGAGGCCCCCCGTTGCGAGTGTACGGCTGCCATGCGTGAACCTCCGAGGCTAGGAGCGTGTTGCTGGTGCCGTCCCGCACGGCGCTCAACGGCAGGTGGCTGTTCGGGAAGAACATCCCATCACCACCACGACGCGTCTGCGGATCGTAGACGAACCAGGTGCCCATGTTGAAGCCGTAGGTCGTCGGGTACAATCGCGATTTTCCTCCGTCCGGATGGCGCAGACGGTAGGCTCCGGGGTCGCTCGGGCAGCGAAACACCGAGATCTGCAATGCATCGATCGCCGTTTGGTAATCCCAAGGCTGGGTCAAGTCGACTTCCTGATACAGCGCGCTCTGTTCCAGGAACACCAGGATCCTTCCATGAACGCCCCAGGCCAAGTTATTGGTCGTCGTGGTCAGCGACAAATCCAGAATCGTGCTGGCCGGCAGCCGCTGGTACGTGCTTTCGTAGTTCGCCAAGGCCAAGCCCAATTGCCGCAAATTGTTGGCGCACTGGCCTCGACGCGCCGCCTCGCGCGCCGATTGGACCGCCGGCAGCAGCAATGCGATCAGGACGCCGATGATCGTGATCACCACCAGCAACTCGACCAACGTATAACCCGAACGATTTATGTTAGATCTTTGCAACACTTCTTTTCCAACCTTCGTTCCTCAAGCATCTGCCCCCAAAACTTTCCGACCCTGAGATTGCTGGTATCCGCTTATGCGCCACTTGGCCGGGGACCAGAGCGATTTCGGCTGGCGATCAAAATCTGCCATAACTCGCGTACCGCCAGGTGATCGTTCATGCGATCGGCCAACACCAGCTTGGCGGCGGTCGCTTCCCGGGCGGTCGGCTTGCGATCCAGTACGGCGCGAAACAAGTGCTCGACCTTCTGGTCCGCCGACATCGGACTGACCGCCAAGCGATCCAGCCACGGCGGCCCGATCATGGATTCGCTGCCTTGCGTGTCGATGATCTGCGGGATGGATACACTGGAAGGCGTCCAGGATCTTCGGGCCAGGGTACTTGCCTGGAGCGTCGATCCGGCGGGCCGCGTGCGGACGGCCAGCATCAACGAGCGATGTAGATCCATCGATCGGGTAGGTTCTGTGTAAAAACGAGCGAACAGAGGGGTCCCCCCTGTCTCCGGCGTGTCCATCCAACTCTCCGCAGTCCGTTGGTCGGAGACGTCAAATGCACGACTCAAGATAATCCAGCGAGTCAAGCGTTTCAGGTCGAAATCATGAGCCGCCAATTGTTCACTCAAGCCGTCCAGCAATTCGGGATGCGATGGACGATGATCCGGACCGGCACCGTCGATCGGTTCGATGAAACCATAATGCAGCAACCCCGCCCAAACTCGGTTGACTGCCGCGCGACGGAAGTCGGCGGAACGAGTCAACAATCGGGCCAGTTCCTGCCGCCGATGAACGTCGGTCAACAAACCGCTCCTGGGGATACTCTGCGAGCCAAACTCCGGATAGGCGGCTCGCAATCGTCCATCCTGGCCGCGATAAAATATTTCTGCGTCTTGTGGAATGCCTGTCCCGCCATGGAAGTCGACGTCTTTCACCACAGCGAACGGATCCTCGGGACCGCGATGGACCTTGATCTGTTGAAAGAACGCGTTGAGTTGCCAAAACTCGTCCTGGCTCCAACCGCTGGACGGATCATCATGGCAACGAGCACATACCAATTGTTTGCCAAGCCAGACCCGTGACACCCGATCGGTCGCTGCGATCGAACCCTCTCTGCCCCAAGCGGCTACCAGAAAGTTGGCGGCTGCATCATGGTCGACCGCTTCCGGATCGGACGACCCCGAAGCCGAGAGCAATTCGGCAGTCAGTTGGTCATACGATTTATTTTCCTGCATCGAGGTGGCCAGGTACTGTTCGAGACCCTGCCGATCGATCCCCCAGCGGTCCGGCTGCTTTGCGGCGGAACCTAACAAAGCATCCGCCCATCGCTCGGACCAGTAACTCGCATAATCGTCACTCTCCAACAGACGATCTACCAGGGCTGCTCGCCGCCGACCGGACGGTTCGTTCCGAAACTGCCGCAATTCGTCGGGGGTCGGATCCCGACCGACCAGTCGCTGGTAAACACGCTGACACCACTGACTGTCATTGGGCGGTGGGGCCGGCGTAACACCATGCTGACGCCATTGCTGGTCGAGCATCTGATCGACAAAGGCGATGATCCGCGCGTCGTCCCACGGCTCGCTCCGAACCTCGGCGGGCACCGGTCGATCCTCAACGTGTGCTTCCTGAATCGGCGAAGACGGCGGTCTGCTGGCCGATGCGATGGCTGCCGATTCGTCTGGCGACGAGAAGTCCGTATCGGGCACCCACGGCGACGGCATGTCGCGATGCGGGAGCGAGTCGAGTTGGCTGTCAGCCTGCTCCGATTCGACGGGAACGCCATCCGAAGACGGTGGCGATTGAACCAAAAGAGGACTGCGTGGTCCCCAGGCCGTGCGACTTACATAGATCCCGGCAGCGAACAGTACGAGCAAGACTCCGCTCGCTACGGCCACGCTCCAACCCATCACGCGGCTGTTCGACCGGCGGCGACCCGTCACAGAACGGACCGATGCTGCCACACCACCGGTTGCTGTCCCCGCCGACACATCCCGGCGCGTTGCCTGTCGGTCCGCCGGATCGACCGCAGCCACCGGCGATACCGAGGGCGTCAAGGGCGAAACGGGCCAGGATACCACGGGTGGCGAGTCGAGCAGTTCGGGCGACTCGGCGGGAAAAACGCGACGGCGATCCAGTTCCTGCAGGATCTTGGCAGTCAGGTCCGGCGGATACTGGCCGCCCAGCACCTCCTGTAAACCCGATTCCAAAATCCTGTCTTCGTAGTCGCCGTTCATGCCATCTTCCGTTCGATGCAGATTCGCAACTGCTGTTTGGCTCGCTGCATCAAATTCTTCGCCCCATGTTCTGAAATCTCCAGCATGGCTGCGATTTCCGACCGTGACGCCCGATCGCGGAACCGCATGTCCAGCGCCATGCGGGCCCGATCGGTTAGTTGCTGAACGCACTCTCTCAATGCATCCAGCCGTGCCTCTCCTTCATCGTTTCCGGCCCAGTCTTCCCAAGCCCGATCGAACTGTTCGATGTCCTCCACTGCCGTCACTTTGCCCGATCGTCGCCGTACCGTGACCAAATGGTTGTAAGCCACTCGCCGCAAATAGGCGGCCGTCGCTGCCGGTCCGTGATCGACGAACGAATGCTGCAAGACCGCCAGGAAAGTATCCTGCGTCAAATCGTCAGCTTCGGCCGGATCGCACCCTAAAGCCCGCAAATACCGCCAGATGCCCACCTGGTAACGCTCAATCAGCGCCGCTGGATCCAGATCAGCCCTGTCCTGGGGGATTGCAGGCTTCATCAGTTCGCTCAAGTAAGAAAACGCGCAAAGGTTCGTAATGTACTCAGATGTTACGCAGATACGGTGCCTGATTATTGCCCGAAGTCACCCGAAGGTCTGGTTATTATCGGCCCGCACTTGAATTCTACCAATTTGCCTCCGATGGTTGACCGTGGCCGATCGGGTTAAAATCAATAGTATCGGAAGATTTTGCCTATTGGATTCCTCTGGCGACGCGACGTTTCATGACTCGGCCCCAAAAGACGTTGACCGACTATGCGGTGATCGCGATCAGCCCGGCGCTGATCATGATCTTTATCGGCAGCTTGGTCTTTTTTTTGATCGAAGCGTTCTACCAGGGGCAGTATGACGGTCGAATACGCTGGGCTTTCGGGTGGTTCGTTTTCGCAGCCGTGCTGATCGGCCGGATCTCGATCGACGAAGGGCGTCAGTACGCCAGCCTGTACGCCATCCCGCTGGCATTGGCCATGCTAGCCGTTCTGGCCCGCTTTGTGGCCTTCAGCGGACCGCTGGCCGGGTTGAGTCTGCCGGTCAACGCGGGGCTGGTCGTGCTGGTCTTGTGGTGCGCCGATCGATTGACGTGGGATTGTACCGTGATCGATGATCGCAAGGATCTGTCGGGCCAAGGACTGCTGCAGACGGCCGGGTTGGACCGGCATAACGGCACCGACCAGACGGATCAACAGTCGCCGATTCAAGATTTGACGGATCAGGATCCCGATGCGACATCGTCGCGGGATACACCCGTGCTCAAAACGTGGTGGCAGCGGTTTTGCGAGCATCGGCGAAAACCCCATGCGCCAGGTGTCTGGGTGATCTACATTTCGCTGGGTGCCCTGCCCCTGTTTGGGATCGGCCAGCGCTTCATCCCGGCAGCGGACCTCGAATCCCGCCGCTACGCGTTTTGGCTGCTGTGCTACTTTGTGGCCAGCGCTCTGGGCCTGCTGCTCAACAGCAGCTTCCTCGCCCTACGAAGGCACCTGCGACAACGCCGGTTGGAGATGCCCTTGCAAATGGCGGGCGTCTGGCTGGGTACCGGAGCGATCATGATCGTTGTCCTGCTGGTGCTGTGCGCCGCTTTGCCACGTCCCCATCCTGAGTACTCGATCACCCACGTCGATTGGTCGATCGGATCACCCGAGGGACTGCGAACGTCGCGTTACGGCGTGGGCGAACAAGGTGCTCAAGATCCGGACCGCCCGCCAGCAGGGCAGCAGTCCAGCCCAGCAGAAGCCAATGGTCAGCCGCAAGAACCCTCGTCCCGTAACGGCGAACCGCAAAGCGACGCACAAGGCGAAGGGCAACGCGGAGAGCGTCAAAGTGACCAAGAAGGCGACGATCAACAGGGGGGAACTCAAGGGCAGGGCCGCCAAGGGGAAGATGGCGAAGGGCAAAATGGCGAAGGGCAAGGCAGATCGGCAGAAGAAGACCGGCACCAGCAGGACCAGCGGCAGGAGCGCGAATCGAGCGGCGATTCCGAATCGGAAGGCGATTCCGAGTCGGGCGGCGATTCCGGCGACCGGTCATCGCGCGACGGATCACCGGACCAACAGCGCTCGACCGGCGGCCAACCCACCAGCGAGAGTCAGGATGGTCAAGAGCCATCCCCAGAGGACTCGCAGGCCAGATCGTCGGAAGACCCGCAACGAGCTGTGCAAGACAGTCGGCCGCCCAGCCGATCGCCCCTCCAGCCCCGCGCGATGCTCAATTCCCTGTTCAACGGCATGGCTCACGTCATCAAATGGCTGTACTACTTGGCATTCTTCGCGATCGCCGCTTACCTGGTATGGCGATACTGGCAGCCGATTCGCGCGGCTGTCGTGGGGTTCGTGCAAGCGATCCGCGAGCTGTGGGAAAAGCTGCTGGGCGGTCGGACACGCGTCCCCAGCTCCACAGCCATCCCGGCATCTGCCCCCCCGCAACCTCCGCCTCGATCGTTCGCCGCTTTTGCCGATCCGTTTGCCACCGGGGAAGCCCAACGCTTGGACCCCCGCGAACTGGTGCTGTATACATTCCAGGCGTTGGAGGCGTGGGCTCGAGATCATCAACTGCCCAGGATGGACGATCAGACGCCTCATGAATTCGCAGGTCAACTGGCTCGAATGGCCGAAGATATCGGCCGCGAGTCGAATCGATTGGCCGACTTGTATTGTGCGGCCGCCTATTCGAACTTGCCGCTAGCCTGGTCGAAGGTAGGTCGCTTGGAGGATCTGTGGAAGACCATGAAGGCCGGTCCTCGAGGATCGGCATCTCCGTAATGCCGCGCTGGACAGGGGGTGATTATCAAGATTTCGGTCGCAGGAAACGATAACGGAACCAACGGCATCTTGCGTTTTCTGGGAAGATCGGTAGAATCTGGAGTTCTTCGCAGGAGAATCGTGCGCGACGGTAGGCGGGTGTCTACCGTTAAGTCGTTACAGCTACAGGGTTTACGAGTTTACTTTCAACGGCGAGTACATGTTTAAGAGCAGATCCCCGAAATCAAAGAAACGGATGAAGGCGCGGGCCCGTACCAAGAAAAAGGACCCGCTATTTGTCGATGGGCACCGACCCCGACCCATGTATGTCGATTACAAGGACATTGAACTGCTGAAAAAGTTGGTCAACCGGCACGGCCGGATTGTCAGCCGCCGAAAGACAGGGTGCTCGGCAGCCAGTCAGCATGCGGTGACCGAGGCGATCAAGCGGGCTCGATTCATGGCCCTGCTGCCCTACGTTGGCGAGTGACCTGCCGGTGGTGGATGACGCTGCTGTTCGTTGGGTGACTCGA
Organism: Planctomycetaceae bacterium; assembly: GCA_007129635.1. GTDB lineage: Bacteria > Planctomycetota > Planctomycetia > Pirellulales > Pirellulaceae > SKKK01. The sequence continues at coordinate 2,910 of SKVE01000266.1, read as the reverse complement.
CGCCGCGTGGAATTCGTCGAGACCGATGCCGCCGGGATCGTCCATTTCTCGTCGTTCTTCATTTATATGGAGCAGGCCGAACACGAATTGCTCCGGCATCTGGGGTTGAACGTGTTCCTGGATGACGAACTGGGTCGGATCAGTTGGCCTCGAGTTGCTGCGAGTTGCGATTATCATGGGCCGGCTCGCTTCGAGGATGAATTGACGATCGAGGTGGCCGTTCATCGAGTTGGCCAGAAAAGCGTCACCTACGAGCATCGCCTGTCCTGCGGCGATCGGTCGATCGCCACCGGTCGGATGACCGTCGTGTGTTGCCGTTTGCACCCCGGACAACCGCCCCAACCTATTGCCATTCCCTCGCCCATCGCCGCGATTCTTCGAGGCCAGGCCAGCCCTAGCCCGGATGATTCGTACCCCGAAGCGTAAGCGAAGAAACGTTACCCGAAGCGCAAGCGAGGCAATCCAGGCTGGTTGCCGCTTGGCTGACAATTGCCTGATCACCCGATAGGGGATATATTACGGGCTGGTGCGTTTATTCAAGGAATCTGGCTGGTCGGGATCGCGGAGGCGAAAGTACGATGGCGCCGAAGGCACGAAAAATCGACGATACACGTCTTATGCTGCGCGATAGCGGATTGCGGGCGACGCCAGCCAGGATCGCCGTGCTGAACCTGTTGGCCGCCGCCAGCCAACCCAGCACGCATCAGGAGATCAGCGAGCGGTTGGAGAGCCGGGGGATCGACAAGTCGACGGTTTTCCGGGCACTCAACGATCTGACCGAAGTCGGTCTGGCACGCCGTATGGAGCTGGGCGATCACGTTTGGCGTTACGAGCCGACGCGAGTGACCGCGAACGATGATGACTCCCAACAGCCTCATCCACACTTGCTGTGCATCGATTGCGGGACGATCACTTGCTTAAGTGATCGGGATGTCACCCTGCGTGTTGCAAAATCGGTCGGCGTGATCGAAGACATTCTGCTGAAGGGATATTGTCCCCATTGCGCAGCCAAAAAAGAGTAGGCATTTGCAATGCCCTCCTAATCGCGTGAAGACGTGCCTCACGAGGAGGGGCACTGGAAGCTGGATCGAGAATGGAGTAAGCTGGTTCGTTTCCACATTGCTGCGATGGGAGCATGAATGATGAAAACACTGACCCCGATACTGCTGGTCTGTCTTAGCGTGGGCATGTTCAGCCCAATTTCATCGCTGGCCGCTGAACCGATCCGAGTCATGATCATCGGCGGTCAGAACAACCATAATTGGGCGCTTTCCACGCCGTATATGAAGGAACTGCTGGACCGAAAGCCACACTTCCAGGCGACCATCTGCAATTCCCCTGAACGCGACGCCGATTCGTCCGAATGGGACGCTTGGGAGCCAAAGTTCTCGGATTATGACGTGGTGCTGCTGGACTACAACGGCCAGATGTGGCCGGAGCGAATCCGCGAGGATTTCGTCCGCTACGTCCGGCAAGGGGGTGGTGTCATGGTGATCCATGCTGCCAACAACGCCTTCCATGGCTGGAAGGAGTTCGAGCAGATGGTGGGTTTGTTGTGGCGGAATCCTAAGTACGGATACAGTCTGTACGTCGACGACCAGGGTCAGGTGGTTCGCGAGGCACCGGGCGAGGGCCGAGGCATGGGGCACGGTTCCCAATACGATTGGATGATGACGGTACGAGATGCCGAGCACCCGGTCACCGAGGGCATGCCGACGCATTGGATGCACAAGCACGACGAATTGTATCATGGGCAGCGGGGCCCCGCCGAGGACATCCACATCCTGCTGACCGCGTTCTCCGATCCGGCGCCCAATCGTCGCGGCACGGGCAAACACGAGCCGATGGTATGGTGGGTGCCTTACGGAGAAGGCCAGGTGCTAACCAATTTGATGGGTCATGTGGGCCAGTTAGGTAGCATGCAGTGCGTGGGCTTCCAGGTACTGCTGTACCGCGGCTGCGAGTGGCTGGCCACCGGCCAGTGCCAAACCGCGATCCCCGACAATTTTCCCACCGCCGAGGCTACCAGTCTAAATCCGTGACCGCAGGCGTACCGTTTCTATCTTGTTCAACCCGGACAATCTTTTTCATCGCGCGTCGAGCGTGATGAACGCTGTCTCGTTCCCTTGGCTCCAGAAATCAACAACTAGAATGACAACACCAGAACTGATCAAGCTGACCGATCCAACCAGTGGCGCCGAGGCGCACATCCTGGCCGGGTATGGGTTCAATTGTTTTCGTTTTCGCGTCGAGCAGGAGGGGCAACCGATCGACGTGTTGTGGTCGGAGCCCGATTTCGAGCGTGGTGACAAGCGGGCCTCGGGCAGCGGTATCCCGCTGTTGTTCCCGTATCCCGGCCGACTCCGCGGCCAGACGCTGACCTGGCAATCGAAGACCTACACGCTGGAGGGCGACGATCGGTTGGGTAACGCGATTCACGGGTTCGTCCTGAACCGGCCGTGGCGGGTTCTGGAGCAGTCTTCGACTCGGGTTGTCGGGCAATTCCACGCCTCCCAGGATGACGCGCGACTGCTGGCCTGCTGGCCCGCTGATTTCTGCATGACGGCCACGTACGAGTTGGCTGGCAATTCTTTGCGCAGCAGTTTCGTGATCGAGAATCCGGACGATAAGCCCTTGCCCTGTGGCTTGGGAACTCATCCTTACTTCCGCCTGCCGCTGGGTGGATCGTCCGCAGACGATTGCCTGGTCCGGCTGCCCATGCGACGGCGTTGGGAATTGGTGGACATGTTGCCCACCGGAAATGCGGTGCCCGTGGAGGAGATCGAACGATTTCGCGCGGGATTACCGTTCGGTCAAATGACGTTCGACGACGTGTTCACCGACCTGGAATTCGAGTCGCATTGGTGCACGGCTCGTGTGATCGATCCCAGTAATGGTAGCCGATTAGTG
>SKVE01000119.1 GCA_007129635.1 Planctomycetaceae bacterium | reverse complement strand
CAGGAGCAGTTAGAACGTACGAGCAAACCGCCGCGAGCGCCCTACTGGACGTTGCCTCCGTGGGGAGAACGCGAACGTCCAGCTCGCACGTCCTTCGTACGAACCGACTGGAGCGAACCGAGCGACATCTGCACGGTGCAGGGGAACGAAGGCTTTGTAGCGGGACCTGTCACCGCGCCGCGTTATCGTCCGTTGGCGGTTTCCACCAATGGCCCGGCGCCGGAAGCGCTGATCAGTGAAGCCGTGGGGAATCTGGTCGTCGTGGCCTGGGACTGGCGGCGGGGAACCGAAGTACCCGGCGAACGAACGGTCCGCAGGGGCTCGTTCTTGAATTTCATGCAGGACGCGGACGTCATGCATCCCGTGACCACCCAGCTAAAGACGCTGGAAGAATATCGGTTTAACTCGCGGGGCCTGGTCCTGGACATGCGCGGTGGCGAAGTCTTGATCGTCGACGACGACGGCGGCGAGAAGAAAGAACTGAGATCGCCCGCTGAGTTCATGTTGTTTGATGCGAGAGGAAATCTGATCGTCCACAACGAAGTGAACGACACCGAGGATTATCGACGTCTGTTGTTTATCGAAGACGCAGGGCCCACCGCCGGTGCCGGCATGTTGGGTTCGGGCTATGAAGGCGAGGGGATGGGCTCGCCTGACATGGGCAGCTATTTCGGCCCTTGAGGGAACGGTCCATCATCCGATCGATCCTTACGGCTCTCGCAACACATGCTGCATCACGTTCAGGTCGTCCGCATTGATCACGGGCGGCAGCGGTAGGGGATGGGCGTGCGTCACGGGCAGTGTCATGCGCCGATTGAACTCGGCGTACATCTCGGCCGAATGCTCGAGCAAGATGCGTCGCACTTCCAGGATGCTGCGAGGATGCTGGTGGACGTTCACATGGTCGGCGTCCACCACAATCTCCGATTCGACGTCGTCCATCCGAGCGCTTTCCAGGGCGACGACCCCGTCGCCTCTCTCCGAGACTCGTCCTAAAAGGGTCTTTCGCGACACTTCGCCGACGATGTTGTGGTACTTCACCGCAGACGACCGCCTGGCGCTGAGCATCACAGGCAGAACCGGGGATTCGGGTGACAAGGAATCGATGCTAGTGGTCACGGTCAGCAGATCCGTATTGAGGAAGAAATCAGGATTATCGCGGATGATACGCGTCTTGACTTGCAACATCGTGGCGGGCAGCGTGATCAGTTTGCGGCCCAGCCATCGGGTGTAATCATTGGCAAAACGACTGCCGCGATGCGGAGTGCCGATAGTGACGACTCGACGAATCGATGGATTCGGCTGGAAGAAAATGGTGCTGGCCAGCCGCTGACGCATTTCCTCTTCCGCGTTCAATTCATCGAACGAACGGTCGCTCAGGATATGCCAGAAGTCATGGCCACTGTCCAGCGTTTGCATCCGGGATACCAGCCCGCCCATGCTGTGGCCGATCAGCACCATCTGATCCAACGATTCCCACCGATGGTTTGGATCGATGATGCTTCGTGTTTGTAACAGATCCTCGCGCATCTGCGCCGCCGTGATCCAAAAAGGCTGACCCGTCGGGTACATGTATGTCCAGAACTGGTACCGGTCACGGATCTCCGGCAAGGCTCGCAGGTCATTGATCATCTCCGACCAGGTTTCCGGACTGGACCATAAACCATGGACCATCAGGACGGGGATCTTGCGCGGATCGAATGCTTCCAACATGTACAGCCCGCGAAGGTGGCTGGTACGGTTGGGATCCAAGAGTCCTGCGGTTGCGATGTTGCTGAGCCGAAACTCCGGGTTGTCCAGATAAAAGCCCAACGGAGTTGTCAGGTCCGATTCCAAGGGCACGAAACGCCCGTTGATCTCGACAACATTCGAAGCCAGAGGATCCTGCAATTCCAATGCACAGACGATCACGTGCTGATCCCCTGCATGCGCCGAGGGACGTTCGACAGCTCGAAGAATGGCCGTCACCGGAACGCTCATCCCCCGCGGATAAAAACGCGACGCGGGATCCTGGTCGTCATCGCCGCGGCGAATGGCGATCAGCGGAACTCCCAACCCGTAATTCACGTGCCGATGCTGTAATCCGCGGACGTGATAATCCGAAACGAATTCGAATCGCTCTAAAGCCTGATTGCCCCATAAACCCCGCATCACCACTTGGACATCCAGACGATGCCCGTCGTGCTCCATCGTGTACGTTTCGCCGGGACGCAACTGGCCTTGTGTGTTGATGATCCGCAATAGATCCTCGAGCGACGCGTTGTACAGATCGCACGCCATCCGAAATTGCGGGTCGTAATAGCTGCGGGCCATCTCGAATCGCGGCGAGAACAGGTAGAGATAAGACTGGGCCACCGCTTCGGTGTACAGCTTCAGCGCTCGTGAAGTATTTCCAGACATCTGCGAACGTTTGCCCATGACATAGGCCAGTTCGGCGATCGCGTAAGTCTTCTCCAACGAGGGATCGTCACGATTCTCCTGCTGCAAGCTCTCAAGCGTACGGGTGGGAATCTCCCTGCTCTTGCTGCTCAAGTCGTATCGCTGCAGCAGTTGCTCAGTGCGGTGCGATGGGCTCGGGCCGCTTTGAGATAAGAGATTGAGCGGTCCTTCTAGCGGGTTTCGAGGCGTCTTGCGAACCGATAGATACGAAGTGGACGAACAACCGCTGGCCAGGATGACCAACAGGAGAAGCTGCAAACCCATGCTCCACCGACAAGCGGTTTGATTCATCATGCTAACGGTTGCTCGACAAGCTGATTCAAAGAAGGGCGGGAACAGTAGCGGAATCGGATGAAACAGGTCAAGAGGAAATGAGCCGTTTCTACCGGGTGCTCAACGTGCAACTCGCCGCAGTCTTCCTAGACTCCTCAATCGCTACACGAATCAATTCGGGTACGAGCGTCAAATCTCCGTCCGTCGCTCGCCGATGAACTAAGCACCCACAGATGAATCGAGTCGATCCCGCAAACTCAGCAACCTGCCCAAATCCCCCCCAAAAAAGGCTCTGTTGGCGATGTCAGAACCAGAAAAACAGTGCACTTTGCTTGAAGAATTGGACCAAAGACAAGACGAAGTTCTGGCGGAACTCGAGGACTTGAACAGCCGCATCGAATGCCTGCTGAAGGATTGTCTGCAGCACCGAGCCGACGAAGAAGACCTGGAGGACGAAAAATCATCCGCACGCAACGAGGCTTGCCGACCAGCCGCCTAACGCTTTGTCAGAAAGATTTTCTCTCGGACTTGATCGGACTCCAAGCCTTCAGAAACACCCATTTAGCCAAAAGCATACCCCCTGCCTATCTGGTAACGATTTATGGGTGGCACCTATCGTATCGGGGGCCTCGATCATAACCTTGCGAAATGCTGTCAATGCTAGTGCCGTTTTCAGTTCGTGAGTTTCCTACTCAGGGTCGGGTGTTCAAATTTCAAAATTGGCCGGTCGAGTTCCCCTGCCTTTGGCT
>SKVE01000593.1 GCA_007129635.1 Planctomycetaceae bacterium | reverse complement strand
CTGATCCTGAAGATCGAGCAACGCGGTCAAAGCCGCGCGGCGGATCCCGATCGGCTGATCGGCATCGGCGAACGATTCATAGATTTCCCGAGCCGCTTCGATACGATCGCTGGCCGCCAGGCTTGCAGCGCAGTCCAGCAAAGCCACCGATACTTCGCGATGCATGGTTTGGTCGTCACGAGCGGCCATGGCCTGCAGTGCCTCGGTCGCCTCGGCGCCCCCGATACCCCCCAGTGCTCGCACCGCCGCCACGGCGACGATGGCATCGGGTGATCCAGCTAAGGAGACCAGTGTATCGACCGACGCACCATCCTGACGAATCGCCAGCGACCCGATCACGCCGGCCAGCAACGGCCCCTCCAGGTCGTCCAGGGCATCGCGCAACGCCTGCAACGATGCCTGGCCGGGGATCGATTCCAGGGCGTGGCGAGCCATTTCAGAGGAATCCGGCTGGAGCAGTAATCGAGCCAGAATAGGCACCTGGGCAGCGGTACCGATATTGCGTAATTGCAGGTAGATGTATTGTCGAGCGGCCGGGGTCGTCGCTTCGTCCTCCAACAAGGCAGCCAACCGAGCGGCAAGGTCGGCGCGCTTCTCCGCAGACCCCATCACGCGGATCACTTCACGATCGATCGCCAGCAACGGTCCCATGTCCCGACCGTACTCGTATCGCGGCATCTGCTCCCAGGCCTGGTCCACAGGCACATCGGCCGCAGCCAATCCGGCGACCAAAACGGTGGCGATCCATGTCGACAAACAAACTCGAAAAACGGGGAAAATCATCGAATCGATCCCTTCTACACGGTATCTTGTGTTAGCCCCATCCGTTTTACATGATCCAAGGACTGCGCGACGCGCGGCTGAGCATCTGATTGGCGTCGTCGTCATCGACGAAGCGGTCTTGTCGCGGGTCCCACCTCAACCGCCGATCCAGGCGAAGCGAGATATCCGCTACATTGCCGATCGTGCTGGCCGCCTGACCGTCCTCGACCGGCGATACGGGATCCTGGCGGGTACGGATGCTGCGGAAGAAATCAGCCGTATGGGCCGTGTACGGATTGGAATAGTCCGGACTGGCGTGCAGATGCAGTTGGTCGGGCTTCAGTTTGACGTTCAGCAGCGAGGTCGGTTCGGCCCAGATCCCGCTACGGTTGACGTGGACCCAGCCCGCGTCGCCCTCGAATTTACACCCCTGCGGGATCGGATTGCCCGTATTGGTGAACTTCATTTTCAGCCCGCTGTCCCACGCCAGTTCCATCTGCCAGGAAATCCAGGTGTCGGTCATCCCTTCATCGGGCAAAACCCCCGTTCCTTGGATTTCAAACGGTTCCTCGAACACCTCGGGGCATCCCCAACCGGCGATGTCCAGGTGATGGACGCCCCAGTTGGTGATGAACCCGGCACAGTAGTGCGAGATCATGTACATCGCCAGCCATTCGCAGCGTTTCGTATCGAACGGGATCAGCGGCGCGGGGCCGGACCAGAAATCGTAATCGAATCCCGGCGGCGGATCGCTGGGCGCTTCGACCGGATACGTTCGTCCGCCCGGAACGCCGACGTGGATCGTGTGGACCTTGCCTAGGTAGCCGTTTCGAGCCAGTTCGCAAGCGTGGCGGAAGTGAGTCGAACTGCGTTGTTGGGTGCCGGTCTGGAACACACACCCGTAACGGCGCACCATGTCCCGGATACGAATCCCTTCGTCGATCCACCGCGTGTTCGGTTTCTCGCCGTACAAGTCCTTGCCGGCCTCGATCGTACGGGCGTAGACCACGCCGTGCCAGTGATCGGGGATGCAGCCCCAGATGGCGTCGATATCGTCGCGCTGCAGTACGTCGTGAAAATCGTTGTAGATCTCGCAACCGGTGTACTGCTGTTTCCCAATGCGCTGAGCGTAGAACTCGTTGACATTGCGTTGCGCCAGTTCGGCGCGATCGCGGCGGCAATCGGCGATCGCCAGGACCTGATGGTCGGGCAACGGCCGCATCGCCTGCAGCGAGCTGCTTCCACGGTTTCCCACGCCGAACACACCGATCGTAATCCGCTCGCTGGGCGGCAAGTTGCCGTCGCGGCCCAAAGAGGATGCCGGAACAACATGGGGAAGACCCACCGAGGCAACGGTGCCCATCATGAACGTCCGACGCGATAGCGATAACGGACTGGATTGGTTACGACAATTCGTCTCCCGCATGGTCGATCTCCTTGATTCCATGACTCGATTCACCCACGCCTTCATTATGTACCCATCCATCGTGCGTTGCCAGCACCCGTTCCCGTTCAACGAAACGATCGAGCGAGCCGAGGTGGTGGAGCCCGAAACACGCATCTTTCGACCCGATTGATGCTCGAACAGAGGACAACTTCAATCTTCGAGCGGCCGACCTGTCGCGGGTGAATTCCGGGCTTCGAGACGCGTCGCTTGCGGCGGTGGTGCAGCCAGCAACGAAAACGCCGCGATCGGCAACGGCGTGATCGTAAAGACGATCAGACTGGCCCCAAAACTCCCGAACCAGTCACGCGTTAACCCGGCGAACAGGGGGCCCATGCTGGACGAGGCGACGATCATCGTCATCAGCGCTCCGCGGATCTTCCCCAGATGGCGTCGTCCGAAATAGCGTGCCCACATGGGATGCGTGGCCCCGAAATAGATCCCTTGGGAAACGCCCAACGCTGCGCCGGCCAGAAGCACCATCGCCGAACTGTCCGCCAGCAGCAGCAGCAAGATGCTGGTGGCCAATCCCAGCAATCCCCCACACATCAGATAGCTCGCCTGCATGATGTCGGCCAGGATCCCGCCCACCAATTGCATCACCGCCAGGAAGACGGCGAAAACCGTCAGCATGGCTGCAGCGTCCCCAGCGCTCAGCCCGCGTTCCTGCAAAATGGGCACTAGGCAAAAGAAGACGGCCGTGTGAATCAACCCGAACAACACGGTTCCGATGGCCGCGATCCAGAACGACATCGTTCGTAGCGTCTCGCTGAGCGTCAATCCCCAGAAAACCTGGCTCGGATGGTCGCCGGACGACGACCGCTGCCTGGAATGTTCTTGGCCATCGACCACCTGTCCGACGTCGGCCGGTGAATTGCGAAACAGCAGGGCGATCGCTGGAAACAGCAGCAGCCACGTGCCGATCCCCAGAATCTGATACGCGCCGCGCCAGCCCCAGTGCGAGACCAACCAGAGATTCAGGGCCGGAATCGTTGCCATCGCCAGGGCCATACCCACCAGCCGCATCCCTTCGACCATCCCCAGCCGCCGATCGAACCAGAACGCCAGCGTATTGCCGCTCAACAACCCCAACGCGCCGGGACCGAGCATCCGCAGCAGGAAGAAGGCGATCACCAGCATGATCCATCCCTGAACGAAAGACAGGAACAGACAGGCTCCGGAAAAGACGCTGACGACCACCATCAGGACGCGACGCAACCCATGACGATCCGATTGTCGACCGATAAAGCTGATCG
>SKVE01000680.1 GCA_007129635.1 Planctomycetaceae bacterium | reverse complement strand
GTGGTCGCCGATCTGGGCAGCTTCTACGCGTCGGATCATGATCGAGGCCGTGTGGTGTGGCTGCGAGGCACTGGGACGGGCGATTTCCACGACCCCATGGTGCTTGCATCGGGACTCGGTCGCGTTGCCGACGTGCGAGCGGTGGATGTCAACGGAAATGGGAAACTGGATCTGATCGTTTCTGTTTTTGGCCATTACCGCACGGGCGGCATCTTGCTGCTGCGAAACGTGTCCGCGGCTGGCGAACTGCCGCGTTTCGAGGTCCAGCCGCTGGATGACCGCTCGGGCACGATCCACACGCCGCCTTACGATTTCACGGGCGATGGCCGAATCGATTTCGCTGCGGTGGTCAGTCAGGCGTTCGAGTGTGTGGATCTGTTCGTCAATCAGGGCGACGGCCGCTTCCATCTGCATGGCGTGTGGGCGGGGCCCGATCTGACCTTCGGCTGCAGTGGCTTGGAACTGGTCGATCTGAACCAGAACGGCAAGATGGATCTGTTGCTGACCAACGGCGACAGCTTCGATAACCTGTATGCCAATCCCTCGCATGGCATCCAATGGTTCGAAAACCTGGGCGATCTGCAGTTCGCTTATCATCGCTTGACAGATCTGCCGGGCGCGTACCGCGCGTTGGCCGGCGACTTCGATCGGGACGGCGACCTGGACATCATCGCCACCGCCTGGCTCCCGCGCCAGGTGCTGCCGGTCGAGTTACGTGAATCGACATTGACGTCGATCATCTTCTTGGAACAGACCTCGCCGGGTCAGTTCGTGCGACACACCCTAGAAACCGGTTCGCCCTGGTACGCGGCGATGGAGATCGGCGATTTCGACGGGGATGGTGCTCTCGATTTCGCCGTGGGATGGAACGCCAGCCTGGACGGTTTAGAGACGGCAGGCGTACCCCACGTCACCGTGTGGTGGAACCAGGCGACCGCGGATGACTAGCGGGTAACCGTCAATCGCGAAAAAGTGTCAGGCGTCATTTTTGCAGAGCACGCCAAGGGCCGGTTCCCCGCAAATGACGCCTGCTCGCGAATCGCTCCGGCCCGTAGGACAGATGGGCAATCCATCCTACATTGTGACGACCCCCTTTTTCAGGATCAGGTTGGCGTACAGGGCCGTTTCGCTGGTAGCGACCACGGCGTAGGCCTGTCTGGTCCGTTCGTAAAATGCAAATCGTTCGACCAATTCCATGGAAACTTCCTGGCCCTCGGCGGCGTCCATCAACACCCGGAACTGCGTCCAGATCCCGGGTTCCGGCGTGTCATCGTTCACCGGTTTCATGACGGCGGCAGGTGCGTTCACAAAGGTATCCAGCGGAAAGAAATCCAAGATCGCCTCCAGCACATCGGGCACGGACAATCCGTCGGCGCGTACGATTCGCTGGGCGTGCGAATCGGCCGGGAAATTCCCGTCGGCCAAGACGATCTCGTCGCCATGGCCCATCTTCATCAACACGTACATCAGGTCGGGCGAGATGATCGCGGGGATGCCTTTCAGCATGGGGTGCTCCGTCAACGGGTTCGCGTCGGCTCGTAGGGATGATCTCGTTTTCGGATCACTTTGGCTTCAAGGATTTTGTCCGGTTGGACCCCCGAGGGCCGTTGCGGATCGATCCGCTGGAGTTCTTCCAGGACATCCAGGCCTTCGATGACGCGTCCGAAGACCGTGTGCCCGCCGTCCAGGTGCGAGGTGCGTCGGAAGGTCAGGAAGAACTGCGATCCGCCGGTGTCTTTGCCCGCGTGGGCCATGCTCAGCACGCCGCGGAAATGGTTACGGCGATCGGGCTTATCGCTTTCACAAAAGATCTGGTAACCCGGCCCCCCGGCGCCGCTGCCATCCGGGCAGCCACCCTGGGCCATGAACCCCGGCAGCACTCGGTGGAACGTCAGGCCGTTGTAGAACCCTTTTTCGACCAGACTGACGAAGTTCCCCACCGTCTGCGGCGCCTCGTTTTCGAACAATTCGATCACCAGATCGCCTTGGGAGGTCTTCATCAGGACTCGCGGCAAATCGTCGGCCGCCGCTTCGGCCGCGCGCCGCTTCTGTTCGACCTCCCACAGGTTTTTGGCCAGCGCGACATCGGTGGCGTAGATCTGACCGTCCTGTTCCAGAAGTTGGGCCTCGCGAGCGATGTTCAGGTACTTCTCGGCCAATTCGAAATGATCCAGGCAGTAAGCCGCTGTGCCCGCGACGCCATAGACGGCCTGTTCCGGACAATTGTTAGCGATCAGCATCTGAGCCGTTTCGGCGGCCGCTTCGAAGCGATCGTTGCGCAGCGCGTTGGCGGCGATCCCGACCAACAAGCTCGACAGATCCGGGTCCTGGTTCGGAGCAGCCTGATACGCGGCCGTCGCCGTCTCGGTCAACTTGAGCAGCAGATCGTCCATCTGATCGACCAGCGTCATGTACTGCTGCCGAATCTGTTCTCGTTGTTCGGGGGATGCCGAGCGGAATTGTTCTGCCAATTGATCCATCTGGTCGGTCGCTTGATCCCATTGAGCTCGGACCGCCACATAGTTTTCGGCGGGACTTTCGGCCGCTCTCGCCACACAGGCCCAAACCGTCAGGGCAGCGAACACCAGGGTCAAAGGCATGATCCAACGTGACACGTGATTTCCTTTCGTCAGAGTTACTCGACTTTGCGAGGTTGATAATCGTGATCCCGTTTGCGGATCACTTCTGCTTTGATGATTCGATCCGGTTCTCCGGCCGCCGCCTGATCATCCGAGGGGTCGATGCGTTGCAGTCTTGCCAGAACCTCCATACCGTCGATCACCCGACCGAACACCGTATGAGCCCCATTCAAGTGCGGCGTCGGCAGGAACGTCAAGAAGAATTGGGAACCACCGGTGTTCCTTCCGGCATGGGCCATGCTCAGCGTTCCGCGAAAATGTTTGCGGTGATCCTCCTTGTCCCACTCGCAATAGATCCGGTAACCGGGTCCCCCCGTTCCATCGCCAACAGGGCAACCGCCCTGAGCCATGAATCCAGGGATCACGCGATGGAAGGGCAGCCCATCGTAGAAACGATCGGAGACCAGGCTGATAAAATTCGCCACGGTCTCAGGCGCCTCGTTCTCCAGCAACTCGACCACCAGGTCGCCTTTGCTGGTCGACAATAGGACTCGCGGCAGATCGTCCGCTTCGGCCTCCTGTTGCCGCAACGCTTGTTCGACCTGCCAAAACTCAACGTAATCGGGGATGTCTTGCAGGTAACGCTGCCCGAGTTCGCTCAGCAGACCTGCCTGCCGCGCTTTGACCAACATCTCCTGACCACGATCGAAATCGTTGACCGCTACCAATACCATCCCTGACACTTGAACCAGGTCCGGATGTTCACAGCCATGATCCAGCAACGTCCGCACCACCTCGGCCGCTGGTTCATAGTTATCCCGTTGGGCAGCATCGACGACCATGGACACCAGAAATCGCGCGACTTCGGAATCGTTGCGAGGATCC
>SKVE01000777.1 GCA_007129635.1 Planctomycetaceae bacterium | reverse complement strand
TTTCGGCACATGGCCCAGGCCAAGCATCTGGGCAAGGTCGTGGTCACGTTCCGCGATCACCAGCAATTGGACCAGGTGCCGGTCGGCAAAGAGGGCAGCTATTTGGTCACCGGTGGCTTGGGCGGCCTCGGCCTGAAGATGGCCCAATGGCTGGCGGACCGCGGCGCGGGGCATGTGGTGCTGACCGGCCGGCGCGATCGCCCGTCCGACGAGGCGCAACAAATCATCCACGAAATGGAAAGCAAGGGCGTGGGGGTCACCGTCGTGGCGGGCGATATTTCCCGCCAGGCCGATGTGCAACGCGTCCTGGAGCAGATCGCCGGCGACCTGCCGCCGTTGCGCGGCGTGATCCACGCCGCCGGGTTGCTGGAGGACGGCGTCTTGCGGCAACAGAGCTGGGCGAGCTTCCAGCGCGTGATGGCTCCAAAGGTACTGGGAGCCTGGCATCTGCACCGGCACACGCAAACGCTGCCGCTGGATTTCTTCGTTTGCTTCTCGTCCATCGCCTCGTTGCTGGGTTCGCCCGGCCAGGGCAACTATGCCGCGGCCAATGCGTTCCTGGATGCGTTGGCCGAGTACCGTCGCGGTTGCGGCTTGCCCGGCCTGAGCATCCACTGGGGGCCTTGGGACGCGATCGGGATGACGGCCGACAAGGACCAGCGCGACCGCGATCGTTGGGCGGCCAGCGGCATGGGTACGATCCCTGTTGACCGCGGACTGGCCGCTTTCGAACAACTGTTGCGGCAGTTCGGCGCGCGGATCGGCGTCCTGCCGATCGTCTGGCCCAAGTTCCTGAAACAGACGCCCAAGAACGATCGCCGGACGCTGTTGGCCGAGATCACGGCGAGCATCGCGGCGTCTCCGGGACAGATCGACCAGCACGACCGGCAGCGATCGGGCATCCTGGGGCGCATCGAGTCGGTGGCCGCAGCACAGCGCCGCGAACTGGCGCGGAACCATGTGGCGGAACTGGTGGCCAAGGTACTGGGCGTCGGAACAGCACAACTAGACCGCGTCCAGCCACTGAAGAACCTGGGTTTCGATTCGCTGATGGCGATCGAGTTGAAGAGCAAGATCGAAGCCGATTTCGCGATCGATTTGCCCTTGGAGTCGTTCTCCGAAGAAACCAGCGCCACCAGTCTGGGCGAAGCAGTTTGCGCGCTGGTCCCGTTGGCGAGTCAAGCCGGCGGCGCAGATGCGACGCCGGTTTCCCCGGCCACCGAGTCCGAGGCGGAACCGGACGAGCGCCCGGTGGTTCCCGCGGGGAAACGGATGAAGCTGGCCGACATCCCGGAGGAACTGTACCGCTTCCGCGCGTGGCCCGAATACCGCAAGCTGGAATCGCAGCTCGGGCAGATCACCCTGCTGGGCGTCGAGAACCCGTTCTTCAATGTCCACGAGGGACTGACCTCGAACACCACCGTGATCGACGGCCGCGAGATGATCAACTTCTCCAGCTACAACTATCTGGGCCTGTCCGGCGATCCGGAAGTCAAGCAGGCGGTGATCGATGCCGTGATGCAGTACGGAGCCGGAGCGAACGCCAGTCGCGTCGTCTCGGGCGAAAAGACCATCCACGGCGTGCTGGAACGCGAGATCGCCCGCTTTATCGGCGCAGAAGACTCCGTCGTGTTCGTCAGCGGCCATGCCGCCAACCAGACCACGATCGGGCATTTGTTTGGCCCCGGCGACTTGATCCTGCACGACGAACTGGCGCACAACAGCATCATTCAGGGCGCCATCCATTCCCACGCCCTGCGCCGCCCGTTCCCGCACAACGATTGGCAGGCCCTGGACGCCATGCTCGCCGATATCCGCGGCGACTATCAGCGCGTGCTGATCGCCATCGAGGGCGTCTATAGCATGGACGGCGACTATCCCGATCTGCCGCGATTCCTGGAAGTCAAGACGAAGCACAAGGTCATGCTGATGGTCGACGAAGCGCATTCGGTCGGCACGATGGGCGCCAACGGATTTGGATTGGCCGAACATTTCGGCTTGGAGACGTGCGACGTCGATATCAAGATGGGCACGATCAGCAAGGCGCTCGGCAGTTGCGGCGGCTACATCGCCGGCAGCCGCGAATTGATCAAGTACCTGAAGTACACCGCGCCGGCCTTCGTGTTCAGCAACGCCATTTCGCCGACCGCCGCCGCGGCGGCCTACGCCGCGATCCGCAAGATCGCCCGCGATCCGGAGCCGGTGACCCGCTGCCGGGCACGATCCGAATTGTTCCTGCGGTTGGCCAAGGAACGCCAGATGAACACCGGTCCCAGTCACGGTACGCCGATCGTGCCGATCATCATCGGCAACTCGCTCGTCGCCTTGATGCTCTCGCGCCGATTGTTCGCGCGCGGCATCAACGTGCACCCGATCCTGCATCCCGCGGTCGAAGAGAAAGCTGCCCGGCTGCGTTTCTTCATCACCGCTGCCCATACCGAAGACCAAGTCCGCTATACCGTCGAAACCATGGACGAAGAACTGAAGAAGCTGCTGAGTGAGTAGCTGGGACGGGGGAATCGGCCATGTGATGTCGGGTAAACGCAGAGCATCCCGTAGGGATTTCAGCCATTCGCCGGTGGTCAGCGCAGCGCCGCCACCGGACACGAGCCGGATAGCGCCGGTCGCATCCCGTAGCGATGCCGGCGCGAATTTGCTGCGATCCCTCCGGGATCAGGTTGCCTTGATTTCGCCCGTCATCCGGCAGGCTCGCTTCAATGGGGCCGCGTTCTCGGTTGAACGCGGAAAGAATCATAACATCATTTGGTGTAAATAAATGAAATGGCTGCAACGGGACCTGCCATCGCGTTGATTGGGCATACCGCTCGCTGCTGTGCGACGACATGACCTGCTGGGCGGACGACTACATCGACGAATCAGAATTGGCTGATCGCTTGGCCGCGTGACATGCCCAACAGCGCCAGCCACGTCTGCATCTCGATCGTTTCACTGATAAATCGTACCGAACCGTCGGCCAAGCAGACATGCACGCCACCGGGGTGTTTGCTGCGAGCGGTCTGGAAGGCACGGCCTCCCCCGCCCACACACCGCAAATGACGGTCAAGAGCATCCGCTCGGCAGCGGGGCGGACGATCCATGAAGCGATCGTCCAAGGCGTTACCATTGGGCGGCAGCAAGATGCGAGGGTCGCTGTAGGATGGGTTGCCGCCGCTGATGAACGGCCCCGATGAGTAGGCCCAAGCGCCTCGCGTGTCGCGACGATGTTCGGCTGCGACAATCTCACCCAACAGCACGGTATTCGAAGTCCCGTCGGAGATTGCGGCAAAGTCCATTCCCCGCTCGAACGCGTAGCCGAAGTGGAAGGGCCCGCGTTCCATGATCGCGCGGGCGTCCGTTCGGGCCCAAGCGTTTCCAGCCCCACCGTTGACGCCGTAGTTCATCCGAGCAATCGGAGCATGATCGTCCGAAGCGCGGAAACCTTCTTTCCGACCGCCGTCGCTCGGGCA
>SKVE01000177.1 GCA_007129635.1 Planctomycetaceae bacterium | reverse complement strand
TTTTAGGGTCAAAGGAGGATTTCCCCGGTCGATGGCTCTTATGTCGACGATCCGATGACCGCCTGATGTATTATCGTTCAGACAGGGATGCCTTATTCCGGACTTTTCGCTGCTTGCGTCGACGAATCGCGTCGGCGGTACCTACAATCGACACAGCAAAGCAGAACGCCAGGCAAAAGCCCGCAGGAATATCGCCCCACCATGCATACCAGTTCGTCCAGGGGACCGATCGAGCGCGAGTGAAAAGCACTGCTCGGTCTCGCCGTGGCCCTAGTTGGTCGATGCGACCGTCCTGACCGATACTGGCGGACAAGCCTGTATTGGCGGCAACCAAAAAGGGTAGCCGGTTTTCGACGGCTCGAAAAACACCGCAGGCCAAGTGGTGGTCCAGCACGCTGGAGCCCCAGAACCAGCCGTCGTTGGTGACGTTCACCAGTAGATCGGGTGAGTTTCCCTGGCGGCGCAGGGCGGCGACTTGGTTTCGGATCAGATGCGGCACGGTGCTCTCGAAACAAATGCTGGGCGCGATGGTGGCTTGGGGAGTCACGAAAGGCACCGGGCGGTCGCCCGGTGTGAAACCCGTGGTGATGGGCGTGATTTGATACAGCCAGGGGATCAAGCGGCCGAAGGGGATGTATTCGCCGAACATGACTAGATGCATCTTGAAGTATCGAGCGGCCACGTTGCCCTGGGGATCGATCAACAGCGTCGAATTGAATCGTTCCACATCGCCGGCGGCAACCCGTTGAGAATCGGTTCCTGCGATCACCCAGATACCGTCGGACGAAGCCGCCGGGGGACGAGCCACTGCGTTCAGGCTGGTCGCCACATCGCGGTTCTTTTCATGCACCGCCGCCTGCCAAGCCTGGACGGTGTTGCGGAATTGGTCGTCGGTCATCGACGCATCCGGAGGAGCGATCAACGGCGGCTCGGCCAACAGTTCGCCCAGCGTGCCGCTGTAGACGGATTCGGGCCAGACGATCAAATCCAGATCCGGTCGCTGCAACACGGCTTCGCGACTGAGATGCAGGTAGCTGGCAAAAATCTCCCGTTCCCGCTGTGGATCGAACTGGAAGATGGTGTCGAAAGAGTCCTGGATCAAGGCGACATTCACCTGGACGGCCTGCTGAATTTCGGCTTCTGAACGGGTGTCGACCTTGCGAAGCGTGATTTGTCCGTAAGCGACGCAGGCCAACATCAGCGCGGTTGCGGCCAACAAGGGCCCAAAACGGCCGACAGCCTCGGCGGCCGTCGAGGGATGCTGCCTGCGTTGACACGTGCGAGCCACAGCGGCGGCGACAAACATGATCAGAAAACTGACCGCGTAAGCTCCGGCAATGTCCGCGATCTGGATCAACGTGACTTGCCGGTACAAAACATGCCCCAGCAACGCCAGGGAGAAACCGGTCAGCGCGTGACCGCGCACTAGTTCCAACCCGGTCCAAACGATCGGCGCGGCCCAGACGATCGAGATCCCCAGGCGATGCACGGCCACGCGGGTCAGGCCCACGAACACGACCAAGTAGACGGCCAGATAGCCGGCCAGACTGATCCAGCCCAGATACAGGGCCGGATGAGCCAGCCGAATGCCTTGCATCAATGCCGCCCAATGGATCAAACCGGCTAGCCAGATCGCCAGATAAGGACGCTTGCCCGGCAGTACCGGCAACTGGATCAAATGCAACCAGCCCAGCGGCGCGATCCAGACCAAAGGCCACCAACCCCATGGCGGAAACGCCGCCCACAGTAACAAACCGCTGAGCAATGCTGGAGCCAGCGGACCACGCCAGGAAAACCATCTTGCTTGGTGATCCGTCGCGCGATCTTGGGCGTCGTCCATCGAGTTATTTGTTTGAGCAGACGCCGCCATTTTCTGCGAGCGTCCTCGTCGGCGGCATGTCGGCTGTTTCACACCAGGGATCCATTCGCATAGTCGTAAACCTCGTAATACTCGGCCCACCGCCGCCGGATCTGCTCGCGGATCTCCGGTTCCAGCTCTTCGTGACGGTTGGGTTGGTAACCCTTGCGCTGCTGCAACAGCGTTTCCAGTTCGGGACGCATCGCTTCGAAATCCCCCAGATCCAACTGCCCATACATCGCAGCGATCTCGCCCATCGGATCGCGCACCAGATCCTCGTATTTGACGTCGTATAGATGGCCCTCAGGAATCGAATCCCGCTGCTGAAAAAAGCCACCGTACATCCGTTCGAAACACTCGAAAATGTACTCGTCCAACCCAACGCACTGCGGTATCTGCAACGCCTGGATCTTCCACAGCGTTTTCCATAACCGGCGGCTCGAGGCGAATAAATCCTCCGGATGCCGAGAGATGTGAATGAATTTCGCCCCCGGAAACAGACGCGACAGCACTTCGACTCGACCCGTGTGCGGCGGACTCTTCAAAACCAGACGCTTGCCGTGAGCCAACGTCAACGCCTTGGCGAAAGCCAGCATGTCGTGCTTCCAGCGAGCCAGGACGTGGTCATCCACGTCTTGCATGTCCAGCAGTTCCATGTGTTGCGGCGGGTCGTTGGGAAAGGCGATTTTCAAATACGGACTGGGACAGCCCATATTGACCAGGGCGAATTCGTCCTCCTGCGGATAATCGAAGCCGGCGCTCATGTTGTCCATCGGCCGCTTCTTGGGCAACAGACATCCCACCACTTTCGGAACGATCCACTCGCTGACTAAAAAGTGACTGGGAGCAAAACACTCGTAGGTCGTCGGATAGGCGAAGTGCGGATCACGCACCAGTAACTCGTGCAACATGGTCGTGCCGCTACGCCAATGACCGATGATGAATACCGGCGGCGGATCGACCTGGATTTGGTCCAACCGTTTCGCGTATCGCCATCGCTGGAACAGATGCAAAGTCGAATTGAATAGGGTACAACCGCTGATCATGAAGGCCATCGGGACCCGCAACGGGTGGACGCGGAACCGATATTGAACCAGCATCCGTACCCAATCGCTGATAAGCATGCCGTGCCAGAAGCGGGGCGACCAGAATGGATAGCTATGATGGGTTAACTTTCGAGACTCGGATTTGCTCGATTTGGTGAGGTTTGACATCATGTCTCTTGTAAACTTCGGCGGGTTCTTTGTTGCTTGCTGCGCGACCGGACGGAAGCCAAGCGGTTTCCGCCATCCTACCGTTGATTCTAACGGTCCAGCCGGAACATGCCGATAGCAATCCAGGATATCCCTCATGGTAACTCGACAGAAGGAAAGTTCCCCCCCAATAAAGGCTGTTGCGGTCTTCCTGGTCGCGCTGGCTGTCTACGGGACGCTTTTTTTTCGAGCGGTTGCGGATCGAGCCCAGGCTTTGCTGGTAGCCGTGATCCCCGATCAGATCCTGCTGGCATGGATCGCTGGTGACTTGGGGAATATCGGTCTGCTAGACCGGATGTTCGTCGCGTTGTTCGCCGGCTTGATCCTGCTGCTAGCGTGGGGAATCGGAAGACAAACGCTC
>SKVE01000377.1 GCA_007129635.1 Planctomycetaceae bacterium | reverse complement strand
TAAATGTACGGGGCCATCTTCGGGTTCCAGCGACTGGCTCGATGCCCGTAATGAACGCCCGAATCGATCAATGTTTTGACCAACGATTCTGCCACAAGTCTCTCCTGTCGTTGACTCGCTACCGGTCATGGCAGTTGGAAAACTACCACAGACTAACAGCCTTCTCACGGTCGAGCGAGGGGTTTATCGAAGATCGCCGTGAAAGAAACCTCCGACCCATTGCCGGAATTCTGGCGATCATCGAGGAAGACCCCAGAGTTTACAGTCACCGTCCACAAGGGTCAATGCGGTCAAGTGGTTTCCCGCTTGCCCGCGTGCTGCAGATGCCCACGGCGATCCACGTCGAAATAAAATGACCGCATGAACCAGACGCTTCTTCGCCAAAAGAACTAGGTTTCAGGGGATTCCGAAAGGCACAGGGCGAGCCATTGACATTCGCGGGTGATTGACAAGAATCGACAAATATCCCGCTGCCGTGGTTCGCGACATGGGCCACGAATGGAATTTCGGGCAAAAACTAGGATCAACTGCGTCTGCGTCGAGGTCATGGAATCTGTTCGCCGTATCTTCAATTCGAATCTTTTGTTCCTGTTAGCGCTGACCGGCAGCGTGGCAGGTCATGCGT
Organism: Planctomycetaceae bacterium; assembly: GCA_007129635.1. GTDB lineage: Bacteria > Planctomycetota > Planctomycetia > Pirellulales > Pirellulaceae > SKKK01. Next base: position 2,847 of record SKVE01000377.1, on the reverse strand, counting down.
CGTTGGGATGGTACGGTCGTAGCGTTATCGAGGGGCCTCGGCTGGATCGTGAGGAAAGCGGTCAAACGTCGATCGCGGTCCAGTGGATCGCCGAACCGCCGCCGAGTTCGCTGTCGCCGATGGAGGGTATCGAGCCGCTATCGTGGGAGCATGGTCCTCTGGCGGTCGAGACGCCAGAGGCTCGTCCTGTCCCCTTGGAACGATCTCGCTCAAGCCATCGTCAGCCTCTGCTGGATCCGCATCACGAGGGTATCGAGCCGGTCCTGGCGACTCGCACACCCCAGTCGCAACTGCCGCCCCAGGCACCTCGCAGGAAGTCGATGCCGGAAGTTGCCGAGCCGCGAACGGCGACGCAACCAGAACCGCCGCCGTCGGCTCGCCATCAACCGCATCGCGATCTTCCAGCGGAACCCTCCGAGGTCGATGTACCGGAGACCTTGGTTTCGATGCAATCCTCGGGTGCCGAAGTGCCGCCCAGTTTCGTTTCTCGGCCCTTGCCACAGTACCCGGAACACCTGCTGCTACAACGGATCGAAGGCGTGGTGCGTCTGGTGGTCACCGTCCAGCGGGATGGCCGAGTCGCATCGGCCCGGGTCTACAGGACGTCGGGCTACCCGGAGATGGACGAATCGGCACTCCGCACGGTCCGCCAATGGATCTTCACGCCAGCTCGTCGCGGCCAGATCGCGGTGGAGGATACGGTGATCGTCCCTGTCCGCTTTCAAATACGCTCGAGAGAATAACTTTCCGGCCCACCGAAGCATCTCCGCCGAGCTTGCTCGGTGGAGCGGATGATTCCTTCCGACGTCACCCTTCCCCCTCCTCTTTTACATCGTCTTCTTCGTTGTCATCGAATTCTTCGTCTGGCAACAGCGGGCGCTCGTCGCGTGCCACCGGGCAAGAGGCAGGAATTTTTTTGGAATTCACTTACACCCTGTGGGGTTAATTTAGAACCACCCGTGGCCAACATGCCAGATGTGGGACAGCAAGCTTCGGGGCTGGCGGCTCCACTGCGAACAGAAACAGTGACAGCGATCTGCGAGCACAGCCCCGTCTTGCGGATCTTCAGCCGCTGCTGGTCGCCGTGCCCGTTGTCCCGTGGTCATCCTTCTGCGACAATGGCTGAAGATGGAATTGTTTCCGGGGACGTGAAGGCATGATCGAGGCAGGCAGCATGCGTTCGGCGACTTCGGGTTGAAAAGCACGACTGTTGTTAGTTGGCCAGCGCTTGAGCGTAATCGCCCGACTGTTCGCGCAAGCGGCCCAGCACGTTCCAGGCTCGCGCGCTATATTGGTGCTATTAATAAGCGTGGTGGTTTCGCCGAGCGGCGATACGCGGTACGAGTGCAGACGTGTGGCGCGAAGCCGTCGGACAAGTCGGCTCCGTCCGACAGACCGAATTCTGGAGCAAGCTAATGAAACTCGACACAACCCACACTCCCACTGACGCGGCGGCGCTGCGCAAACGAGCCGAGGAGCAAGCCGGGACGAGGGAGCCGCCCTCCCTGTCCGCGCAAACCCCCGAAGCAATCCAGCAGATGTTCCACGAGCTGCGGGTGCATCAGATTGAGCTGGAGATGCAGAACGAGGAGCTGCGCCGTGCCCAGGCGGAACTCGATGCGTCGCGGGCGCGCTACTTCGATCTCTACGACCTGGCTCCAGTGGGTTACATGACCGTCAACGAGAAGGGGCTGGTCCTGGAGGCCAACCTCACCGCCGCCACCCTGCTAGGTAGGGACCGTGGCGAGCTGGACAAGCAGCTCTTGTCTCGGTTCATTCTCAAAGAGGACCAGGACGTTTACTACTTGCACCGCAAGAAACTCTTCGAGACCGGCGCGCCCCAGGCATGCGAGCTGCGCCTGGTGAAACCCGACGGCACGGTCTGCTGGACGCGGCTGGAAGCCATCGCTGGGGAAGGCCCCGATGGCGCGCCCGCCTACCGCGTGGTGTTGAGCGACATCACCGAGCGCAAACAGGCGGAGGCACATCTGAAGCAGATCGAATGGATGCTCTCTAACAACGCGACCCCGGATCATGTTTGCCAGACCGAGGATCACGATCAAGGCTATGGCGACCTGACCGAATTGAATCGTGATGGTCTTATTCGGACATCCATAGGTCACGAACGTCTGAAAACGCTCGCCAACGACTACCTGGAATTGCTCGGGACTTCTTCCGCGATCTACGAGGTGAATGGCGACTATGCCTTCGGGATTTTCTGCTCGGGTTGGTGCCGAATGATGGACTTTGCCTCACGCAAGTTATGCGAGACGTCAGACAATGCCGAAGCGCTGAACTCCGGCCGGTGGTTGTGCCATGAATCTTGCTGGACATCGTGCTCTTGGCAGGCTATGGCCACGCGTTCGCCCGTGGACATCGAGTGCCACGGGGGCATTCGACTTTATGCTGTACCAATCATTGCGGACGGGAAAGTTGTGGGGGCGATCAGCTTTGGGTACGGTGATCCGCCTACAGACTCGGAAAAACTGCGAAAGCTCTCATCTGCCTACCAGATCCATTACGATGACCTCGTTCGCGAGGTCGAAGCGTACAACTCGCGCCCGCCATACATGATCGAGATGGCGAAAAGGCGTCTGCATGCCACAGCTCAGCTCATCGGTTCAATTATTGAGACAAAGCAGATCGAGGCGGCCCTGCGGGAGAGCGAACAGAAATATCGCATCCTTTTCAGCGTATTCCCGCTGGGAATCACCATATCGGACCCATCGGGCAAGATTTTGGAAGGCAACGCCCGTGCCGCCGAGTTATTGGGCATACCCAAGGATGAACACGAAGCGCGGCACATTGATGGGGAACAATGGCGTATCATTCGCCCGGACGGAACCC
>SKVE01000344.1 GCA_007129635.1 Planctomycetaceae bacterium | reverse complement strand
GTCGCACCGTCGTCCCTGTTCGCAGCCAACTTGGATCGTCTGGTGGTGTTGAACGAGCTGGACCAGAACCGGCCTCCGTACGGTTGGTCGCCCTTGCAATTGGACCGGGGCACGCGTGGAGCCGATCTGGAGAGTTGGTTAAACCTGCCGTGGCATGGTCCGGCTCAGATCGTGCTGCCCGGCTTTCGCTCGGCTGCCGACACCGATTTGAAAGCCGGCGCGCTGGGCGACGACATCTTCCTGCCAGTCTGCGCCCTGATGGCGTCTGGCGCCAGCAATATCCTGCTCAGCCGCTGGCCGGTCGGTGGGCAGTCCACTTTCGATCTGATCCGCGAATACGTCCAGGAACTGCCGCATACCAGCGCTTCCGAGGCATGGCGGCGCAGCGTGCTGCTGGCAGCGCGAAATCCGATCGATCCAACTCAAGAACCCAAGCTGCGAATGGTCAGCTTGACGGAAGAGGTGCGTGGGACCCACCCGTTCTTTTGGGCCAGCTACCTGTTGATCGATAATGGCACGCGGCCGGCCAGCGCCGATCCTTAGATGTCGGGTGCTTACAAGCCAGCCGCTGGGGCAAGCGAGTGGCTGGGTCGTGCTCGGCGCGGCCGCGCGCCGAGCCCACTCGCTGCCCGTCGACTGAATCCCGATAGCCCCAGCCTAGTCTTCGAAAGCCGCGTCGAACGCTCTCGAACTGGGTGAGAAATCCATCTTCTTGACGAATCCCGCTGCTTCCTTCGCACCAAACTCGCGGTCCATGCCGGAATCTTCCCATTCCACGGACAGCGGGCCACCATAACCGATATCGTTCAACGCTCGGATGATCTCCTCGAAGTTCACCGCACCGCGCCCCGGACTGCGGAAATCCCAGCCGCGTCGATGGTCCCCAAAGTTCAGGTGACTGGCCAGAATGCCGCTCTTGCCGTTGAGCGTTGTGATGGCGTCCTTGATGTGCACGTGGTAGATTCGGTCCGGGAATGCTCGAATGAATTCGACCGGATCGACGAATTGCCAGTGCAAGTGGCTGGGATCGAAATTAAAACCGAATTCTTCACGGTAGTCCAACGCTTCCAACGCTTTCTGCGCGGTGTAGATGTCGAAGGCGATCTCGGTGGGATGCACTTCCAGACCGAATTTAACACCGCATTCGCCGAAGACGTCCAGGATCGGATTGAACCGCTCGGCCAGCAATTCGAATCCCGCTTCCAACATCGAAGGCGGAACCGGCGGGAACGAGTAATTCAGATGCCAGATGCTCGAACCGGTAAAGCCATTCACGACGCTGACGCCGAACTTCTGAGCGGCTCGAGCCGTGTTCTTCAATTCGTCTGCCGCTCGCTGATTTACCCCAGCCGGATCGCCGTCACCCCAAACGTAGGGCGGAAGAATCGCCTTGTGCCTCGCGTCGATCGGATCTAACACCGCTTGGCCGACCAGATGGCAACTGATCGCCTCGCACCGAAGATCGTGGCTCTCCAGCAACTCGCGTTTGCGGGCACAGTAACTGTCGTCGGCCAAAGCCTTGTCCACCTCGAAGTGGTCTCCCCAACAAGCCAATTCCAAGCCATCGTAGCCGAATTCCTTCGCCTTGCGGACCATGTCCTGGACCGAAAGATCCGCCCATTGTCCGGTAAATAACGTGACCAGTCGTGCCATAGTGTTGCTCCTTGCTTCTGGAGGGTTGGTGTGAGACCACGAAGTCAGCCTTATTGGCACCATTGTGACTTGGCGGACGCGATAACGCAACCCCCGACGATAGGCGAAATCCTCTGGATTTTCGCTGGTGATCCATTGCCCGAAATATCGTAGGCTGGAGAATATCTTGCACAGCAACCATCAACGGATCGAGAAGAACGAACGATGTCCTTAAACTACGTGTCACACACGTCTCGTGCTGCTTACGGCAGGATAACGAGTACGGCTGTATCCAGAAGGGCTGACAGCTTTGCTTTACCCGCTCCGGCAGGTGGGTGCCGAATCGCCATGTGGACACTCGCAATTGCTTTAGTGTTTCCGCTGGGGCAGTCTTGGGCCGCCCCCCGAGTGGAACTCGAATTGGTGACCGAGGAAGGCGTTTCAGCCGTCATCGCCCATCAATGGGGGGCTGCACTGAATGAAATGCGTCTACCCAACGTGCGGATCCGAGCCTCTCGTCCGGGCGATCGCATCGAGGTGCAACAGCGAGGCAGCGGGAATTCCGTCACGTATGTGGTCATCGGCGCCTTGACGGCCCGCAATACGCTGCGTCTACCAGGGGCCGAATTCCGATTGGGCGACCGAACTGGCTTGCAGAATTGGCTGGAGAATCTGAAACAGGGCGGTGATGCGCGGTTGAAGGAACCCGAGGTGGCCTTCGGCATGACGCCGACTCAGTTGGTCGCCGTCCACGATGCCCTGAAAGTCCCCGTGACCTTCTCGACTCGCGATCAAAAATCTTTCGACGTACTGAAAAGGATCTCCGGGACATTGGAGTTCTCGTTCTTGGCAGATGGTCAGGCGCGACGAGCCATGATGGGCGATGACCCGGTGTTGGACGAACTGCAAGGGCTGAGCGCCGGTACGGCGATCGCTTCGATCTTGCGGCCTTTGGGGTTGGTTATGGTCCCGCAAACTCAGGCTGGCGGGCAGGTTCGGCTGTGGATCACCGACGTGCGGCAATCCACGGAATCGTGGCCGGTCGGCTGGCCGTCGGAATCCTCACCCCGCGACACGCTGCCTGCGCTGTTCACTTTTGCGGGCAACGTCGCTATCGAGGATACGCCGCTGGATGTCGCATTGCAGGCGATCGGCCAGCGGATCAAGGCGCCGATCCTGTATGACCACAACTCGATGGTCCGCCAGCGAATCGATCCGGCCGTCGTCAACGTCACGATGGACGAAGGGCGTACCTACTACCAACGGATTATCTCTCGATTGGCCAACCAAGCCGGTTTGACCAGCGAGTTACGAGTCGACGATGCGGGCACCCCATTCTTATGGATATCCACTCTTCGACGAAATTAGTTCGCCCAAAGTCGTATCAGGTCACCTTGCAAGCCTTCGAATTCGATTTATAGTAGAGGATCTTTTAGCGGGTTCGGCCGATCTTCCGGCCAGCCGGGGTCCTATGTTTTTTAGCAAGACATCGAACCACAAGGACTAAGTTCGCGTAGTGAGCCGTATTCCCTAAGGGAATGGCCAGGAATGGTCTGTTTGGGAGGCGGCGCAACAGCCTGTTGGCGGAGAGACTTGATGGAAATGCCAGCGACAAGTGAAATGGCCTCGACCCGGGACGCTCCAGCGGAGGCGTCCGGCAGCGATGTCATCATCGAGACGCGGAACCTGACCAAGGTTTACCGTGATTTCTGGGGACGACAAAAGGTCCGTGCTCTGAAAGCGTTGGACTTGGAGGTGCGTCGAGGCGAGATCTTCGGGCTGTTGGGGCCCAACGGATCGGGAAAGACGACCACGATGAAGTTGCTGTTGGGGTTGCTGTT
>SKVE01000998.1 GCA_007129635.1 Planctomycetaceae bacterium | reverse complement strand
GATGGCTCCGGGAGGAAGACCGCTGGCCTGCCGCGCTTGTTCCGCGGCCTGAGCGAACAACAGGGTCGTCCCAGGATGCGAGGGGTTGGCTTTGGCGATGACGGGGTTCCCTGCCGCGATGGCGGCTGCGAAATCACCGCCCGACATGCTGCCGAACGCGAAAGGAAAATTGTTCGGTCCAAAGACCCAGACCGGGCCCAACGGTTCGAGACACGCGCGAATCCCAGCGACCGTATCGATGGTGGGCATCGTCCAGGAGCCTTCGGCAGTCGCCACAGCCGCCTGACGCAACTGGTTGGTGGTACGCGGCAGTTCGACGTTGGCCAGTCGCGGCGCCACGGGCAGTCCCGTCTCCTGATGAGCCATCTGGACTAATGACTCGCTCCGCTGCTCGATCTCCGTCGCAAAACCTTCCAGAAAGCTGGCGATCTGCTCACCGGACATGTTGCGCATCGCGCGGAACGCACCCTCGGCTGCCGCCAACGCGGCTTCGCAATCCGACCATCGGCTGATGGGATATCGATCGGGAAGCAGTTCACAAGTCGCCGGGTTTTCCGCTTGAAAGGTATCTTCGGCATCGGCCGGACGCCACTGTCCGTCGATCAGGATGGGTTGGATAGTCATGTTGGTTCCTGTGCTATCGGATTGATCAAAACCCCGATTCCATCGATGCTGATCGCGACCAGATCGCCTGAGTGCAGCGTAAAACCCGAATCGGGCACAATTCCGGTTCCGGTCAGTAGAAACGCTCCGCCAGGAAACGAGTTTTCCCGACCCAACCATTGGATCAGTTCGTCAAACGTCCGCGCCATTTCGCTGACCGACGTGCTGCCTTCGAACACGACATCCCCTCGGCGACGAACGACCATTCGGATTTGGACCGTTTGCAGCGGGGGCATCCCACTGGCCAACGTCACACACGGCCCTAAGCCACAGCAGCGGTCGTAGACTTTCGCCTGAGGAAGATAGAGCGGATTTTCTCCCTCGATGTCCCGGGAACTCATGTCGTTGCCGATCGTAAAACCGGCCAGCTTCATGTCCGAGGTCAAGACCAGGGTAATCTCCGGTTCGGGAACACTCCACGATGAATCCGAGCGGATTCGCAACGGTTCGCCCGGCCCGGAGACTCGATGCGGCGTCGCCTTGAAAAATAATTCGGGCCTGGGTGATGTATAGACGCGATCGTAGCACGACGCCGAGGATTCTGACTCTTCCATTCGAGCCACCTGGCTGCGCCGATAGGTCACACCGGCGGCCCATACCTCCTGGGCATCGATCGGCGCCAGCAACGCGGCCGTCTCGAGCGAGATCGATCGATTTCGGACCACCAGAAAGTCGGCCACCTCCAGCGGATCATCCGCATCCAGAATGTCTGACAAGCAACGGTACTGGCGGCCGGACAAATCCAACGGCAACACCCGCTCGTCCTCCAGTTGTCCCACGGAGATTTCCCCGGTCGGCAATCGATATTTCGCAAGTCGCATAAGCTGGTCCTCTTTCGCCCCTATTCTACGCTAGTTTTTCGAGGTGGAAAGAGGCCCGAATCGACGCGAACGCTCTTCCGTCAGGCCCGATTCGGCTGCGGCTTCGCCGGGCCCTTCTTTCAGCCCGATGCACCGGTTAATCGCTCGATCAGCCGATTCAGATTCTCTTTCGCATCGCCCAATAACAGGATGGCTTTCGCGTCCTGGTACAACGGGTTATCGACCCCGGAATAGCCTGGTTGCGAATCCAGGTTGCAGATCAGGACACGTTTCGCTTCATGAGCCAAGAGGATGGGCATCCCCGAGATGGGCGTGCCTTCGACCTCGATGGCCGCCGAGTTGACCACATCGCACGCACCGACGATCACCGCCAGATCGGTTTCGACAAACTCTGAATTGATCTCGGCCAAATCGAACAACAAGTCGGGATCCACATCCGCTTCGGCCAACAGCACGTGCATATGACCAGGCATGCGTCCGGCGATGGGATGGATGGCGAACTTGGTCTCCTTACCCATCCGAGTTAACGTTTCGGCCAATTGGACAGCCGGGCCTTGAGCGTTGGCTAGTGCCAAACCATATCCGGGCACGATCATGATCTTTTCTGCTTGTCGGAGAGCCTGAACGGCCTGATCCTCGGGTGATTGGTCCGGAGTCCCCTGCTGCGGAGTCCCCTGTGCAGCCGGCCGCCAGGCAACGGAGGCTGGCGTTGCTGCCCAAAGGATCGATCGCCAACTGCGATTCATGGCCAAACACATCGCATGGGTCAGGATCAATCCGGAAGCGGAAACCGTCGCACCACAAGCCGTCAGCAATCGGCTGCCGATCGCCACGCCGCAAAACGCGGCCGCCAGACCCGATAAAGCGTTAAGAAACGAGATCAATACCGGCATATCCGCCCCGCCGACTCGGATCGCCATCACGATCCCCAATGCAATCGCCAAGCCACCCAATCCGATGAACAGCGGCCACGGCGACAGATCGCTGAAGATCAACCCCAGGCACACACCGATCACCAAGATCCCCAACAATCCCCCAGCCAGCACGTTGTGCCGAGGCAGCACAGTGGCGGAGGAACTGAGCCAATTGGCCAAGCGTCCGGTGGCGATCAAACTGCCTGAAAACGTCACGGCTCCGATCGTCAAACCGAGCATGCCGCCCAGCCGTACCAAGTCCAACATCGAAGCATCACCCGATGAACGAGTCAGTTCCACCAGCGAAACCAGCGCGGCCGCCAAGCCACCCGCTCCGTTCTGCAGTGCCACCATGGCCGGAATCCGAGTCATATTCACGCGACCGGCGGCGATGGCCCCAGAGGTCGACCCGATGGCCATGGCGATCAGGATCACGACCAAATGACCGACCGAAACCACCAAGGGCGTTCGAATCAGAGCCACCAAGGCGCCAACGATCAGCGCAACCGCAACCGCCAGGCTGCCGAAGCGGGCCGAGGCAGGTGAACGGAACCACCAGATCCCGAGCAGAAAGACCGACAACACCGCGATATCAACGACCAAGGAGACAGGATCACTCATGCCGCTGGCCTCGCTTCTGGAAGAATCCCAGCATTCGATCGGTCACGGTAAAGCCGCCCACCAGATTGAAGGCGCCGGCGGCAATCGCCAAAGCGGCCAGGCTCAACACCCATCCGTGGACCCCCTGGGTGAACAGTAGCAGAGCCCCCACCACCGTGATGCCCGATACGGCATTGGTCATCGACATCAACGGCGTGTGCAGACGAGGCGGAATGCGTAGGATCAGCAAGGCACCTACTAAAAAAGTCGTGAGGAACACGACCAGCAACAGCACTAGGTCTCCCATCATCGCAGCCCTTTCGGTAACGACCCCCCAGCTCAGAACCTGCAATATAGCGTCTGCAACCGCAAATATCGAGGACCGCAGAAAAACAGGGACACACGAAGAAAAACAGGGACACACATGATTGGGCTGCTCATTTCGGCATCGATCTGCTCTGCTACGCCATCCTCTCG
>SKVE01000565.1 GCA_007129635.1 Planctomycetaceae bacterium | reverse complement strand
CTGAATCCGCTGTGGCATTTGCTGGGGCGGGTGACGTTTCATCTGGCGGAAAACAAGCGGGACCCGGATCTGCCCTTCGCATTCCTGGCCACTTACACGCATCGCTTGACCGAGGGGAAACTGCGGCATTTGCCGTTGGGCCAGGCGTTGCGGGAATACGCCGGTGCGAACAACCAGCACCAGTTGAACGCGTTGCTGGCACCGGTTCGGAAAGCAGCGGAGGACAGCCCGCTGGTTCGCGAATTGCTGGAGTCCAAAGCCTTGTTTCGTCCGCAGGCTTGGTCGATCCCGCAAGCTTATCGGTTCCTGAAAGAAGTTCCGTCGCTGGAGCAAAGCGGTTTGGTGGTGCGAGTGCCGGATTGGTGGCGGACGCGTCACACGTCGCGACCCCAGGTCCGAGTCCAGCTTGGTCAACGTCCCGCCTCGCAATTCGGTATGGCGAGTTTGTTGGACTTTTCTGTGGACTTGTCCTTGGGCGGGGATTCCTTGAGCGACGAGGAACGCCGACAGTTGTTGGCTGCGGATGCAGGACTGATCCTGCTCCGCGGACGCTGGGTCGAGGTCGACCCGCTACGGCTGCAACAGGCGTTGGCTCACTGGCAGCGATTAGAGGAAATGCACGCGGATGGGGTCAGTCTGGTCGAAGGCATGCGTCTGCTGGCCGGCGCGCCGCTGGATCAACCTGCGGAAGAAGTGAGCCAGACCGATTGGTCCACGGTGGTTGCCGGTGATTGGCTGCGCGAAACTTTGCAGCAGATCCGTCACCCGGCGACCATTCACGGCTGTCAGCCCGGTCAGAAATTGCAAGCGACCCTGCGTCCTTACCAGGCGGAGGGAGTACGCTGGCTGTGGTTCATGACACGACTGGGGTTGGGCGCCTGCCTGGCGGACGACATGGGCTTGGGCAAGACCATCCAGGTGATCGACCTGATCTTACAAGCACCATCCGAGTCTGCGGGGCATGCCGGGGCTCGCGATGCGAAAAGCCCAAAGGGGACCAGTTTGTTGGTGGTCCCCACCTCGCTGATCGGTAACTGGCAGCAGGAATTGCAGCGTTTTGCGCCTCAGTTGCACGTCCTTTATGCCCACCGGTCCGAAATGGAAGCAGCGGACTTGCAGCGTGTGGCGGCAGATCCCGCGAAGGCATTGGCCGACATCGATCTGATGATCACCACGTATGGCCTGGCCCGGCGCCAGCAGTGGTTGCGTGATTATCGCTGGGACCTGGTGATCTTGGACGAAGCTCAAGCGATCAAGAACGCGGCTTCCGCTCAGACCCGCGCCGTCAAAAAGATTTCGGCGCGAGCGAGGATTGTCATGACCGGTACGCCGGTCGAAAACCATCTGGGCGATTTGTGGTCGATCTTCGATTTCTGCTGCCCCGGCCTGTTGGGCTCTGCCCGCCAGTTCCAAAGCTACGTCAAGCGGTTGAACCAACAGCAGGATGCGCACGCCTACGGCAGCCTGCGGCGACTGGTTCGTCCGTACATCCTTCGCCGATTGAAGACGGACCCTGACATCGTCCCGGACCTGCCCGCCAAAACCGAGATGCTTGCCGAATGCCGGTTATCCAAAAAGCAAGCCGTCTTGTACGAGCAGCGGGTAACCGAGCTGTCACGGATGTTGCAGGACAGCCAAGGTATGGCGCGGCGAGGCCTGGTGCTGGCAACCCTGATGCAACTCAAGCAGATCTGCAACCATCCCGCTCAATTCTTGAATACCGATGGTTTCCATCCCGCAGATAGCGGCAAATTCCAACGTCTGGCAGAGATCGGCGAAACGATCGCCGAACGCCAGGAGAAAGCTCTGATCTTTACTCAATTTCAGTCGTTGACCAAGCCTCTTGCGGAATTCCTTCACGGCGTGTTCCGCCAGCCGGGCTTGGTGCTGGACGGGAAGACCCCGGTGCGGAAACGCCAGCAGGTGGTCCGGCAGTTTCAGCAGGACGAAGGGCCTCCGTTCTGCGTCATTTCGGTCAAGGCGGGCGGCAGCGGTTTGAATTTGACCGCCGCATCCCACGTGATCCATTTCGACCGCTGGTGGAACCCGGCGGTCGAGAATCAGGCCACCGATCGCGCCTTTCGCATCGGCCAAAAGAAGAATGTGCTGGTCCACAAATTCGTTTGTCGAGGAACGTTGGAGGAACGCATCGCTCAGATGATCGAGGAGAAACAGCATTTGGCTAACCAGATTTTGGACCAGAGCAGTGAAAAGCTGTTGACCGAAATGAGCGACGAGCAACTGTTGAGTTTTGTCAGCCTGGATCTGAATCGAGCGTTAACCGCCGAGTAAAAATCGGCGAAAAAAATAGCTGTCGGATTTCGTGTGGTGGTACCCAACGCGAACGGGGTCGGGAGTGGGGTGTTCAATTTGTCGCGTTTTCGCCTGATTTCGAACTTTCTCGCATACCGATTTCCGTTCCGGTACGAGAGAAGATCCTCCCCGCTTGTCGGGCGAGAGTTCTCAGGTTTCCCAGCCAAGGAGCGCGAACGGCTCGAACACCCCCCTCATCGTGGCTAAGATGGCCAGGGAAGGTAACGATCTCGCCGACAAGCGGCGAGGATTCGAGGGCCATCGTTCGCCGCGAGACAGAAACAAGAACGATAATCGCTCTACCCGCGAATTCGCACTGGACTTGTCGATATCACGGGACTCGGTTTAGATTGAACGTATCGTGACGCGACGCGAACAAAAGGAAGCTATTTTCGGAGGATGCTGATGTCCAGGTACTGGAGGCCTTACGTACCGGTCGCTCGACGAAAGAATCAGGCGAGGCAATTCGCCGCCAAGCTGGCAAAAGAGGGACACGAGCTGCGACCTGTCGAGCTGACAGGCCGCACCATTGCCAAGACGTTCTGGGGAAAGGCCTGGTGCGAGAATCTGGAAAACTACAGCGATTACGCTAACCGGTTGCCTCGAGGCCGCACCTATGTCCGCAACGGCTCGGTGATCGATCTGCAGGTGGCCCCCGGCCAGGTCACCGCGATTGTCAGCGGATCGGAACTGTACGAAGTACGCGTCGAAATCGAAAAGCTCAGTCAGCGCAAGTGGCGGACCATCACACGTGACTGCTCGCAATCCATCGACTCGCTGATCGACCTGCTGCAAGGCCGTTTTTCCCAGGGCGTCATGACTCGGCTGACTCGCAAGGCCGACGGATTGTTCCCCAAACCTGCGGAGATCAAGATCGCTTGTAGCTGCCCCGATTGGGCGGTACTTTGCAAACACGTGGCTGCCGTACTGTACGGCATCGGCGCACGCTTGGACGAGGAGCCCGAATTGCTGTTTACCTTGCGGGACGTCGACGCTACTGAGTTGATCAGCCAAGCGGTGGCGAGTGAGAATCTGGAGCGGGCGCTTTCCGGTGAAGGCACACCCTCGCTGGCAGACGACGATTTAGGCGCCCTGTTCGGCATCGAATTGGACCAGGACGACGCTCCGCCAACCAAGCCGAAAGCGAGTGCCAAGCGCAAACGGG
>SKVE01000920.1 GCA_007129635.1 Planctomycetaceae bacterium | reverse complement strand
GACCAGCCGCGCGGGCAAATCGATCTGCTGGACATGGTGCACCATCGGCACGTCGGTGTGAATGTCTTGAGCGATCACTACGGCCACGTCCGTCAACGCATTGGCCACGCGACGCCCGATCTCCTGGCTCAGGCTCAAGCCGCGCAACTGGTTCATCCGCTGTTCCGCGCGACGATACACCTGGGGCCGGGGCGTCTGATCGCCGGCTGGGGCACAGAACCCCAGGACGCAGATATGGTCCCCATGGCGATCGCGGATCAGTTCACGCGCATCGTGCCAGAAATCTGCACTGATCCGGCTGCCTCCCTCGGCTTGCGCGGTGGTCGCCAGCGTCAGGGCGACGGCCTTCAATTGTTCCTGCAGGTCGTAAAAGCACAGGACGTGCACCGAGTGATCCTCGAACCCTTCGATATGGCGAAAGTCGGGATCATTGGTGTTGCCATGCATTCGGACGGTTCCGTCGTGGTACGTTACACGGCGATTGTGGCCCGCCACCGCGTGTCCCAATCCCCAAGCGACCGCACCCTGTTGGCGGTCTTGCCAGGCATGTTCGACCGCCTGAGCCATCTGCTCGAACAGCCAGGGGACGTATTCTTTCGGTTGCATGGCATCCTGGTAATCTGCCTGGTCGTAACGGTCCTGCAGCAGCACCGGGGCTTCGTGGGTGTGCGTCGCAGCCAAGAACAGTTTGTTTGGATCGAATTCAGGCATTCTTTCGCTCAGGTACTCGCGGAACGCCTCTTGAATCCCTGGACGGATGACGCACAGATCGCAGGCGACCAGAATCGCCTGGTCCAACGACTTGTCGCCATCACGGGACTCTAAGGCCAGCACGTTCGCCACCAAGCGACTGCGGATCTCGCGGCCGATCCGCACCGAGGTGCCGCCGGTCAGCGGAATGGGCCGATCCGGCGTGATGTCGGCCGTGGCCGTTCCGAACCAAAGTTCGGCAGCATGCGGTTGACTGTCGACGGGGACGAACCCCAAGGCGACGACGGCGAGGACCATTTGGCGGGCAAGAAGATGGCAGGACTGGCGGTCGAATGTCATGGTTTTCTCCCAAGCTTCAGGTAGGATGATCCGGGACGGCAGACGGATGGGACCCGGGCATGGAAAGCACAGCCATCGTCCGAGACTCAACCGAGACTTCAGCCTACCATCGAGGCTGGCAGGATTCTAGAGCCGAGATCCTCCGCTTTGTGGTTCCCCTTTCTTTGTCGCCGAATCCCCGTACAATCGTTCGGCAGGGAGGTAGTGACCGACATGAACTCATTAAACGAAGCGTTTTGGGCCGTATTGATCATCAGCGGACTGCTGTTGGTCGGGAAGTTGGTTCGGCTGCGGGTACGCATCTTTCAGACGCTGTACCTGCCCAGTTCGATCATCGCTGGGGCGATCGCCTTGCTGCTGGGTCCGGAGGTCATGGGCCGCATCGCCCGCATGGTCGCTGGTCAGGAGGGGATACTGGCCAACGGTTTCTTTCCGCAACCGACGTTGGATGTGTGGAGCCAGATGCCGGGGCTGTTGATCAGCGTGGTGTTCGCTTCGCTGTTTCTGGGCAAGAGCATCGCTCCGCCAAGAGAGATCTGGCGTGATGCGGGTCCGATGGTGGTCCACGGGCAGATCATCGCCTGGGGCCAATACGTCATCGGGCTGCTCCTGGTGCTGCTGGTGCTCGAGCCCGTTTGGAACATGAACCCGTTGGCCGGGGCATTGATCGAAATCAGTTTCGAGGGCGGTCATGGGACGGCCGCTGGCTTGGCCGAAACATTCCGAGAACTTGGCTTCGAGAGCGGTGCTGACCTGGCGCTCGGCTTGGCCACCATCGGGGTCGTTGCCGGTGTCCTGATCGGGACCCTGCTGGTGAACTGGGCGGTGCGACGCGGCCATCTGCAGCCGCCCGGTTCTACCAGCCTTGATGAGCAGGAGCAGTTGGCCGAACACGAAGAACGAGAATCCGTCGAGGCGCAAGAACGAGCCGATGATCAGATGATCGATCCTCTGTCCGTGCATCTCGGATACATCGCCGTCGCGATCGGGTTGGGTTGGTTGTTGCACAACGGCATGATGTTCGTCGAACGATTGACTTGGGTACCGATGGGCGGCCCCGAACTGCTGCGTCATATTCCCCTGTTTCCGTTGGCGATGATCGGCGGAGTGATGCTTCAGATCGTGCTGGAACGGACGGGACGTGCCAAGAGGATCGATCGCAAGTTGATCAATCGCGTGTCGGGGGCGTCGTTGGACCTGCTGATCGTATCGGCGCTGGCCACCATCTCCCTGGCAACGTTGGGGAAGTATGTCGGGCCGTTCTTGGTGCTGGCCCTGGCCGGAATCGCTTGGAATGTGCTGGCATTCTTCGTGCTGGCTCCGCGATTGTTCAAAGAGCATTGGGTGCCGTACGGGCTGGCGAATTTCGGTCAGTGCATGGGCATGACGGTCATCGGATTGCTGTTGATCCGCATGAGCGACCCGGGGAACCGGACCGGCGCCATGCACAGCTTCGGATACAAACAACTGCTGTTCGAACCGATTGTCGGCGGCGGGCTGTTCACGGCCGCTTCGCTGCCCTTGATCGCGCAATTCGGACCTGTGGCCGTGCTGGTGCTGACCGCCAGCGTCATGCTGGCATGGCTGGTCTTTGGGCTGGTCAAGTTCGGCAAGTAGATCAGGGACATTGCTAGCAGCGCAAGGCTAGCTTTGGTGGCAGGTCCGTTTCGTCGATCGCCGCCGAATTCTGGAGTGCAATGATACCAAATGGCTTGCCTTCGCCAACCTTCGGCCAAGAATGCTATCGCGGTGGGCTGATCGTCCTCTATCTTGCTGGCACCTGAAACTGCTCGACAAAAACTTTTGCAAAATTTGCGCGGGCAGGACCTTCCGTGTCCAACAGGCGGCGATGATAGATGGCGGGCGGAGACGCCGACGAGCAACGAGAATGCACGATTTACGAAAGGAAGGAAACGATGGCAAAGTATTATGTAGAATCCGGTACCATGCAGTTGGTGACCGACGCCGACGATGATCGGGGAGCCGCTTTGTGGGCCATGCATCTGTGCATGGAGCAAGTCCTGCCCGTCTGTCCAGAGGATCCGCTGCCGGCCAGCGAGAAAAGCAACCGGATCAAGCAGCGAGGCTGCTATGTGCTGGATCGGACGATTCGAACCAGCGAGAAGGGATTCGAGCGCGAGGATGCTCAGGTTCACGATACAGGCGAGTTGTTTGCCGAATGGAACCAGTTGCTGACCGCGATGACCCGACTAGAGCGGCGATTGCAGGCAGTTTGTTGATCGAGTTGCCCGCATAGGGACGTCGCGATACATGTCTCATTCCTCCAAGACTTTCCAATTTACTTTTTCTAGCAACCAACGGCGGGATGCCGTCAGACCAAAGGGACCCACGTCGCACAGGCAGGATGCCTGTGTTCTGTCCCTGCTTTCTGTTGCCTAGCGGTGGCCACTTGCCGCATCTGATCACCAGGGG
>SKVE01000712.1 GCA_007129635.1 Planctomycetaceae bacterium | reverse complement strand
GGCGGAGCAGGATCAGGTCGGTATTATCGGTCACGAAGCAACTGGTCGCGCCCAGATGGATGATCGGCGCCGCCGTCGGGCAGGCGTCCCCGTAGGTGTGCACATGCGCCATGACATCGTGACGGAACTGGCGTTCGTAGCGGTTGGCCGTTTCCATGTCGATGTTGTCGACGTGTGCCTTGAGTTCCGCGATCTGATCGTCCGAGACGGGCAGGCCCAATTCCTGTTCCGCTTCGGCCAGCGCGATCCATAGCCGGCGCCAGGTTGTGAACTTCTTCTGATCGCTCCAAAGCTGACTCATCTGCTTCGAAGCGTAACGGGTGATCAGGGGGTTTTCGTAGTGGTCCGAGGGCATGGTTCTCACGTTTTGCTGAGTTTGAAGAGGATTTATCGTTGGACGCGCCCGGTGGCGTTTCCGCCGGCCAGAGCGGCCGCTTCCGCGACCGTGATGTAGTTGAAATCGCCGTGGATCGAATGCTTCAGGCAGCTTGCCGCGACGGCGAAAACGATCGCCTGGTCGGGTTGCCGCCAATCTTCGGAGTTCAGGGCATACAGCAACCCGGCGCCAAACGAATCGCCGGCGCCGACGCGGTCGACGATATGTCGGATCTCGTACGGCCGGTAGTCACCGTTTTCGTCCAGGGGAGCGAAGAACGAACGATCTTGGGCCGCGTCGAACAGCATGGCGCCCCAATTGTTGTGATTGGCCGAGATGCTTTCGCGCAAGGTGATCGCCACGCGGGAAACATGGGGAAACCGCTTGATGATCTCGCGAGCCACTTGTTCGTACGCCGCCGCGTCGATCCGGCCTTGTTCGACATCTGTGCCCGAGGCGTGGATGCCCAGCACGTCGGCCGCGTCTTCCTCGTTGCCGATCACCAGATCCACATGCTGCAGGACTTCGGACATGCATTCTTGAGCCAGTTCGCGTCTGTCCGTTCCGGGCCGCCAGTTCCATAGTTTTTTGCGGAAGTTCAAGTCGCACGAGACCGCAGCGCCAGCCTGTTTGGCTCGACGGACCAATTCCAGGTTGGCCTGACATGCCTGCTGGCTGATCGAGGGCGTGATGCCGGTCACATGCACCCAGTGCACATCCTGCAACGCTCGGTCCCAATCGTATTCTTCCGGCTCGGCCAGACTGATGGCGGAATCGCTGCGATCGTAGACGACGGTCGATCCGCGTTGATTGGCTCCGGATTCGACGAAATACAACCCCAGGCGGCCGGACTTGCGCCACAGGATGGAATCGGTATCGATCCCTAGTCCCCGCAACGTCGCGATCAGGCTTTCGGAGATAGGATGCTTGGGCAGGGCGGTCAGATAGCGCACCGACTGGCCAAACATGGCCAGCGAAGCGCACACATTCGCCTCGCCGCCCCCCCAACTCACTTCGACGGGCCCCGGCAGCGTCTGGCGCCAGCGGCGGGCAGCTTGGGGGGCAAAGCGAGCCATAATCTCTCCAAATCCCAAAAACATGACATTTGTCTCCTTTTTTGTGGTCAGGCCGTTATCTTTTCACGGGAATCGGCTGATGACAAGGCGTCTTCGACGATCGAAGCACCCGGCCAAGATTTTTTATCAATTGAGGTAGCCCTGTATGGGGGATGCAACGTGGGCAAGAGTTGTTTTCGGCCAACGAGTCGCGAAGCGACGGCAGGTAATAGCCACGGATGCCAGTCCGTGGGACTCGCGACACCGTATCGTCGGCGAGTCGCAACGCGACGGCAGGTGTCCCCCGCCGGAACCGAATGATGGAACGAGGGGTTGGGCAGGGATCGTTGTGTGGCGCCGAGCCGGTTCCCAACACAACCGGCGGTGTTTTTCGACAGCGGTTATCGCCTGCCGTCGCGTTGCGACTGGTGCACCGTAAATTGGCACGTCTTATCGACGGTCACATATTGGTCAGGTCGTCGTCTGTTTCACCGCCCAAAAGACGGTCCAGGGCACTGGCCAGGTGGTCGGCATGTTCCAGCGATCGGGCGTACACGCGACAGATCCGTTGGCTGACCGGCAGCCGCTGGAACAACTGATAAGCGGTCAAGGGGCGGACGGATCGGCGTGCCGAATCGAACAGGAAGTTTTGATCAGCCACCGGCCCGCGAGTGTGCGGGCGAAAGATCGCTCGAGCCACATCAACTCGGAACGGCAACTCGTTCAATTCGGTCGGCAGGTGGCGACGGATCATCCGCTCGGCGATCTCCGCGTCGCTAAAAACGCTGCTGCGTTCGGCGTCGTCTTCGGCGAAGACCAAGTTCCGCTGGCAGACCATTACCCAGGCCAACTGGCGACTCAACAACCGCTGCCAGGCTTTGCCCAAAGCCCGCTGCCGATCGTCCTGCTGGTACGGCCAGCGGGCGACATCCACCAGCAGCGAGGATTCGGTGAAGTGCAGGTAGCGGGTCAGATCGTCCAATGGGTTGCCGGGGAACAGGTACTGTTTGCTTTCGGCGAACAGGTCGGCCAGCGTCAGATCGATGGCCCGCACCGTGCGATGGAAGTAAACCGATCGAAAAAGCTCGGCCCGCGCGCTCATGAACCGTAGCAGCGCATCCATGCCGCGATCGTACATGGTCAGTCCGGCCGGTGTGAAAAAGCTGTAGTGCAGCAATCGATCCAGGTCGAACGCCCGCTGGCTGTATCCGGTCATGTACGCATCGCGCAATACAAAGTCCATGTTGTCGATCGTATAGATGCCGCTCATCAAGGTGCGTAGCAGTTGCAACCATTTCGGCCGATCCAGCGGATCGTCGTCTCGAGGTCGCGTGATCAGCCAGGCGATCTGGTCGGGATCCAAACGTTCGTCGGCGGCCAACGCATGGTTGGGTGTACGCCGCAAGCCACGCAACAGATCCCCCAAGGGACCACGGATGATCGCCGCGCCCAGCGTTTCGTGGGTCAGCCCGTACCCTTGCAGGAAGTGTTCGTCAAAAAAGTGACCGAACGGGCCGTGCCCCACATCGTGCAACAGCCCGGCCATCCGCATCAGGCTTTCGACGTACCCGCGGCTGGGCACATCCGCACAGGTGTCGCACAGGCTGTCGTACAGCACCGCCATGGCTTGGCTGCCCATGTGCATCGCGCCGATGACGTGCGGGAACCGGGTGTGTTCGGCTGTCGGGTAGACCCACCAGGCCGTCTGCAACTGGTGGATATAACGCATCCGCTGGACCCACGGATGGTCGATGATCTGGCGTTCCGACGTCTCGCCGGCCGCTGCATCCGCATCGGACGTGAACGGGATGTACCCGTGGACTGGATCGTGACTCAAGTTTTCTCGTTGGTAATCGCGCATAGCCTCTGATTATGCGACCAGCGGACCTTTTCGTCCAGTCCCACCTGGAGTCGTCCTTCGCCAATTCCAGCCTGAACAGGGAACGATTTGCCCGCAGCGTTGTGGCCGGTCTAGCGTTGTGGCCGGTCTCTGACCGAGCCACCCCACCGACCGAAGGTCTCCAATATCGCAGGAGACCTTCGGTCGGCGGTT